>JBFKJL010000052.1:0-11730 GCA_041631795.1 Saprospiraceae bacterium
CCCAATTGCAGGTGCGGGTGTGCGACCATATGTGAGGTCCACTGATCACAGGTGCGGGTTTAAACCCGCACCTGTGATTGTATTTTATCCATGGTGGTACCCGCACCTGTGGTCAGAAAGATCTTATCTTTTGATCTTTATTGCCTACGATCCCGAGGATCGCGATGTACGGTATCCCGACAAGGCAGAGCCTTGCAGCCACCGCCAGAGGCTGAATCCTGCGCATTGCTCCGGCTCCCAAGAAGGCTGACGGCGGTCGTCGGGACCCTTAACCCTTAATGCCGACGATCCCGAGGATCGGGATGTACGGCATCCCGACAAGCTTTGCTTCGCCGGGTCTCTTAACTCTTAACCCTTAACTCTTAACTCAAAAACATTTATCTTTCTAAACTAAAATCAAAATTTCCAGTTTGATCTCTATGCGTCATTTATTCATCGGTATATTTTTATTCTCATGGTCATGGGCTTTGAGTCAGTCCATCAATACCGAATTTGGCAAGAACAGGGTCCAGTTTCACGATGACTTCGACGCATGGAACCGCTACGAAACAGAAAACTTCATCACCTACTGGTATGGCAAAGGCCGCCAGATCGCCCAGGCCGTCATCCAGACCTCAGAACTCGATCACGACGAGATCCAGAAGATCCTCGAACACCGCATCCGCGACAAGATCCAGGTCATCGTCTATACCGATTTGAGCGATATGAAGCAATCCAACATCGGGACCGAAGAGACATTCATCAACGAAGCCGGCAAGACAAAGATCGAAGGCAACAAGATGTTCGTGTATTTCAATGGCGATCACCAACACCTGCGCCAACAGATTCGCCAGGGCATCACTTCGGTCTATCTCAATTCCATCCTCTTCGGCTCCAACCTCCAGGAAATCGTCCAGAATGCCGTCCTCCTTAATCTGCCCGACTGGTTCAAGGAAGGCATCATCGCATACGGGGCGAGCAACTGGGATCACGAGATCGATGACGAACTCAGGGACCTCCTCGATACCGATGACAAATACGAAAACTTTGAAGATCTCGCCCTGGACCACCCGCGTGTGGCCGGCCACTCCCTGTGGTTCTACATCGACCAGACCTATGGCAAATCCACAATTGCCAATATCATCTACCTCACGCGGATCAACCGCAAGCTGGAAAACGCGTTCATCTTTATTCTTGGCGATAATTTCGAATACATCACCCAGGAGTGGTCGCGGTTCTTTAAGGAACACTACAGTATTGAACGGAAAAAATTTGACCGGCCATCCAAGCGCGCGCAGCTGAAACTGAAGAACAAGCAGGGTGTGCCCATCAGCCATCTCAGGATCAGTCCAAACAGCAAAAAAATCGCCTACACCTACAACGATAAAGGCAAGTACAAGGTCTCGATCAAAGACATCAAAAGCGATGCTGAGACCATCGTTTTCAAATATGGAAAGAAGAACATCTTCCAGGAAACGGATTTCAACTACCCGCTGATCGCCTGGCATCCCGACAGGCCGGAGATCACGATAGTCTACGAACACAGGGACATCGTCAAAATGCGCAAGATCAATATCACGGACAAAACATGGGTCGAACAGGACCTGACAGGGGATTACCAGCGCGTATACAGCATCGATTATATCAATGACCTGGACTACCTGTTTTCCGCATCCACAGACGGTTATTCCGATCTGTATATTTACCAGTCCAATTTCAGGAGCAGCCAGCGGCTGACAGAAGACTTTTATGATGATCTCGAAGCCCAGGTCATCGACTTCAACGGGAAGAAGGCTGTGCTTTTCGCGTCAAACAGGAAGAGCACCTACCTGACCATCGAGAAACTGGACACCATCCTGCCTATAGACAACTTCGATATCTTTCTCATGACAGGCATCGATGATGACAGGTCGCTGATCCGCCTGACTGAAACCCCGGACTTTTCGGAAAGGCAACCTTTTCTCATCGACAAGGACAAATATGTGTACCTCAGTGAAAAATCGGGCATCATCAACACCTACATGGGCTTGCTGACTGGCAGTCCCCTGGTAACACCGTTGTCCAACCACAGCCGCAATGTCATCATACATCATGCTGTACCGGGATTCCAAGCCTACAGTTTCTATGACCTGGGAAGATACAATGCCTATTTCGATGACCTTGAACTGGAGCCACGTGCGCCTTTTGTCACCCGCCTCTTCCGGAGCCGACAAGGCTACGATGACAATATCGTCATTCCTTTATTGCCTGAGGAGGATGATACCCGGCCTTCTTTCACCGAGGGCATGAAATTCCAGAGCCGTTTTGGCGATCCCAAAAACCTCGAACCCCTCACGACAGAAGAAATTTCAAGAGAAAGCGACGAGGTCTTTGAAAAATACTTTACCGATTATTATTCCGATAATGTCCAGGATGGACGTCGCGTCATCAAATACAATCCCATGCGCGCGTCTGCGGCACGACTCAAATTCCGGGTCGAAGACTTCACCACCAGCCTTGACAACGAAGTCTTGTTTGAGGGCCTGGAAAGCTACACCGGGAACGACAGGGAGCTGACTTACCAACCAGTGGGCATTCTCTTTAAAGCCACCCTCAAGGATCTCTTTGAGGACTACGAAGTGGAAGCAGGCATCCGCATCCCGACAACGTTCAACGGGTCCGAGTATTTCATCACCCTGGACAACAATAAGTACCTGCTCGATCATCGTTTTGCGATCTACAGGCGGGTGACATCCCAGAACCTCGTCGAAAATGCCTTCCCCGCCCAGAAGGAGAAACGCCACATCATCCTGGGTATGTACAGGGTCAAATACCCCTTTGATATTTACACAAGCCTGAGGCTGACATCGTCTCTCCGCTTCGACAAGTACTTCCGCCTTTCCACAGAAGCCAATTCTTTCAACCAACCATTTATCAATGAGAAACGGTTGTCGCTGAAGGCGGAGTATGTGTATGACAATTCCTTCGATGTCAATGTGAATATCAAGAACGGGACACGCTACAAATTCTATGTCGAAGCGCTGAATGAATTCAACTTTGAATTGGCCAATGAAACCAACATTGATCTTTCGACGGGATTCACCACCATCATTGGTTTTGATGCCCGACATTACATCCCCATTTTAAAACAGGCCGTGTTTGCCGTCAGAGGGGCCGGAGCAACCTCGTTTGGATCGAAGAAGATGATATACTACATCGGTGGTGTCCAGAACTGGATCGGAGCCCAGTTTAACCAGGACATCCCGCTGCCGGAAGGCAATGACTTTGCCTTTAAGGCCCTGGCGCCCAACCTCCGGGGATTCAAGCACAACATCCGCAATGGATCGACTTTTGTGCTCGGCAATGCCGAACTGAGGGTACCGGTATTCCAGATGCTTCGGAAAAGCAAGTCGCGTTTCGGGCTGTTCAGGAACCTGCAGTTCACCGGTTTCTTCGATGCCGGACTGGCCTGGCACGGCCTGTCGCCATATGGCGAGGACAATCCACTGAACTCGATCTTCATTGCCAATCCACCGGACAACCCGGTCATTACCATAGAGGCAGAGTCCTTCCGCGACCCGCTCGTCATGGGTTATGGTTTTGGTGTCAGGACTACTTTACTCGGATACTTTCTTAAATTTGACTATGCCTGGGGCATTGAGACCCGCCAGGTTCAGGATCCCCGGTGGTACATTTCCCTGGGAACTGATTTTTGATCGATCGTAAAGCACACTTCAAATACCATAGATATGAGAACGTTTTACCTGATTTTAGTTTTGCTGGCTTTTGGATGCCAAAACGACCCCGGGCCGGTGGATACATTCACATTCAAGGTCAGACTGGACAGGGATCCCGAAAGGATCAACCCCATTTTTGCCCCTTCCGCGGTCGGCAGGGAGGTTTTTCAATACATTTTTCTGCCTTTAGCTGAGTTTCATCCCGAAACCCTGGAACTCGTGCCGGTTGTCGCCAAAGCCGTACCAGTCCCCGAAATCGTTACTGACCCGGGCAGAGAAAACCAGTTGAAATTCAGCATCGAAATACGCAAAGAAGCTGTGTGGTCCGACGGAACGCCTATCACAGGAAAGGACTTCGATTTTACCGTCAAGGCATTGAAGCATCCCAATAGCCAGGCGGCAGCCTGGAAGCCCTACCTCGCCTTTATCAAGGATGTGATCGTTAATGCCGAAGATCCCAAGCAGTTTGATGTGTATGCCGACAAAGATTATATGCTCAGTCTTGAATTGGTCAGTACAATGTATATCATCCCTGTCCATATCTACGATCCCGAAAACAAGACGGGAGCCCTGTCGGTCAGCGATTACAATGACAGGACATTTTCAGCCGAAACTGATACTACATACAACGCGGTCATTGATGCTGTCAATGGTATGGCCAATGTGCAGGAGGGCATCGTTCAGAGCGGAGCTTATACTGTAGATAAATACGAAGCCAACCAGTTTATCACCCTGAAACGCATTCCCGGATTTTGGGGCAAGAACCAGAATCCATACCTGGAAGCCTATCCCGAAGAAATGGTCTTCATGATCATTCCCGATGAAACGTCGGCCCTGGCGGCCATGAAGGAAGGGGCGTTTGATCTTATGAAGATGCGCAATACCGATGCTTTTCTTGAATTCAGGAATGAAGGGGCAGAAACCCACCAGTTCTTCACGCCCCTGAACATGATGTATCTCTACCTCGCCATGAACAACCAATCCCCAATCCTGTCCGATGTCAGGGTCAGGCAGGCGCTGGCGCATTGCATTGATGTGGATGATATCATTCAAAACATTGATGGTGGCCTGGGTTTGCGCACGATTGGGCACTTCAATCCTTCAAAAAGTTATTACAACGATGAGATTGAGCCCATCAAAAGGGATAACGGCAAGGCAAAAGACCTGCTCAGCGAAGCAGGGTGGACCGATACCGATGGGGATTTCGTATTGGACAAGACCATTGACGGCACAAGGGAGTCCCTAAAACTGGATTTATTGATCTCGGGATCCGAATTGGGGCGCAAGGTGGCCCTGATCTTCAAGGATGGCGCCAAAGACGCAGGCGTGGATATCAACATTGTCCAGAAACAGATGTCGCTGATGCGCAAGGAAAACCTGTCTAATTTCAATTTTGACATGGCAGCGCTTGCCGTGACCCAGGATGCCGCACCGGACGATCCCTACCCGCGGTGGCATTCCGACAATGCCAAAACAGGCGGCACCAATTTCTGCGGATACATCAATCCGCGCAGTGATGCCCTCATGGATGAGATCCGCGTGACCCTGGATCCCAATGAAAGAAAGGCAGCCTATATGGAGCTCCAGGAGATCATGTATGAGGATCAGCCGGTCATCTTCCTGTACAGCCCTCTACAGAAAATCGTGATGAGCAATAAGTTTACCGGATCGAGCACGGCAAAAAGGCCGGGCTACCTGGCGAATACATTTCAGCCGAATGGTTAGATTTGTAGGATATGCGCCGGTACATTCTGATACGCACTGCCTTGATCTTTCCGACGCTGATCATCATCAGTCTCATCGGTTTTTTTCTGAGTAAGAATGTCCCCCAGGATCCTGTGCTGTCGATGATGGCGCTGCGGGGCATCAACTCGGACTTTGATTATGAAGGGGTGAACAAACAGACCTATAAGGCCATATACAAAGAGCTCCACCAGCACAAACCTGTCTTCTACATGTCCGTGATTCCAGCGAATTACCCTCCCAACAGGAATGACCTTGTCCTATTTAATGATGAACCCCTGTATAAGCTCTTTTTGAAAAATGGGATTGAAAGCTCTGAAGCTATAGTCCTTGTGGAAAAGATGAATGCCAGGATCCCGGAATCTGACCCACACCAGGCAGGTGCCATCAAGCGAGGCATCAATGAAGCGATAGTAGCAGATGACCTGGAGCCCATAAAGGCCATCCTGGGTGAAGATATAAGTAAGATGCCCGGGCACTGGCTGCCAAAATTCCACTGGCATGGTACAGATAACCAATACCATAGATGGCTCAGTGGTGTTCTGCGAGGGAATATGGGTGTTTCAATAACGGACGGTAAATCGGCATTGCGCAAGGTCATGAGTGCCATGCGTTGGACAGTATGGATCACTCTTTGGGCACTTGTCATCAGCTTTGCCGCAGGCATATTTTTAGGTATTGCGATGGTGCGTAAAGCCGGGACACCGTTTGAATGGCTGTCATCGGGTGTCATGTACGCACTCTATGCCACACCTCTGTTCTGGCTGGCCACAGTCCTGCTTGTGTTCTTTACCACTGATGATTACGGGCATTGGACAAACATCTTTCCGACGGTCGGCGTGAACATTGTAGAACATGGCGGGAGTTTCAGAATGTTGATGGAGAATACACCACGGCTCATCCTTCCAGTCATATGCATGAGCCTGAGTTCTATGGCTTACATTTCCAAGCAGATGCAAAGCAATCTGCGCAATGAAATGCAAAAGCCCTACATCCTCGCTGCCCTGGCCAGTGGCCTGACCCGCTGGCAAACGCTGACACGACATGGTTTGCGCAATGCGTTGATCCCCATGATCACCATTATGGTCGGGGCAATACCGGCTTCAATTGCCGGGTCACTCGTGATAGAAGTTATTTTCAATATTCCCGGCATGGGCCGGCTATTATACCGATCTATCCAGATCGCCGACTGGAATGTCGTATTTGGGACTATGCTCATCGTAGGGGCGCTGACAGTCATCAGCTACCTGCTGGGTGATATGCTGTACAGTTATTTCAATCCCAGGATCCAATACACCAAAGACCGGAAATAGAAGTTTGTGAGAGCACGATTCAAAATAGAGGACAGAAAACTCCGTTGGGCGACACGCGGGCTCATTTTCTTTTTTGTGTTGTCGATCGGCGCACCCTTTATAGCCAATGAGAAACCCATCATGTGTGTCTCTGATAAGCAAACGTACTGGCCTATTTTCAAAAGAGGGCTGTTCAATGCGTCGTGTAATAAAAGCCTGATGACGCTCATCCCGTATTCTGCCGGGACACTCGACGGGCACAACAGGAATGTCGGCCCTTTTGATGCACAGGACACGCCTTCATTAAAATACCGCCACTGGCTGGGGACAGACACCCTGGGCCGGGATGTCCTCGCAGGATTGCTGCAAGGCGCTTTCATTGCCTTGTGGATCGGGACCCTATCAACCTTATTGGCATTGATCATAGGATTTGTTTTAGCCTTCCTCAGTGGCTTTATCGGCGACCATACGGTCAAATTGTCTCCGGTAAATTTATTTTTGGCCATCCTTCTGATCATAATAGCCACCTACCTGTGGTTATACCAGGGATTATGGACAAGATTGTGGATTGTTGTCCTGGGGGGTCTTGCCCTTTATGCCATAGTGCGTTTTGACAGGGGCATGCAAGGAAAGAAAATAGCCATACCATTTGACCTGATCATCATTCGGATCATGGAGATTTTCAAATCGATACCTGGATTGTTTCTCCTTTTATTTTTCATGACGGTCTTCACAAAACCATCCTACTGGAATATCATCCTCATTATTGGTTTGGTGAGGTGGCCCCTGATTACACGGTATGTCAGGGCAGAGTTGTTAAAGATCAGGCAGGAGGATTACATCGAAGCCGCATTTGGTTACGGCCTGTCCCATTTCAGGGTATTTACAAGGCACGCCTTGCCCAATATCCTTACCCCGGTCATCGTGACGGCCGCGTTTGGGTTTGGTTCTGCAGTCCTGCTTGAATCGACACTGTCTTTCCTGGGGATCGGGGTGCCGCTCGATCGGGTGAGCTGGGGGAGCATGCTGAATGAGGCACGTCAGAATTTTGACTCCTGGTGGTTGGCCTTGTTTCCGGGCATGGCCATCTTCCTGACCATCCTTTTGTTCAACTACCTTGGAGACGTCCTCAACACGCGCCTGGGTGCACGCGTGTGATCAGTTGCGCGACTTCATGCGCTTGCGCTGCTTTTTCGAGTAAAGGTTGGATTTCCCGCGTTTGGTGCTCAGGTTACCATCCTTGTCGACGGGCACCTGGTATTCGGATACATCGCATCCTTCGCCTGTCTTGCAGCTCCCAAAAGTGAAGGCAAAAAGGCCGAAACAGAGGATAAAGAAGACGTATTTTAATCGTTTCATGGCCCAAAATTAAGGTGTTTTGACCCAACAATGGCAGAGATTTAGGCCCAAAACGCTGTTTTTTGTCGAAAAAGTCAATAAAAACAGGCCTTTCAGCGTCTTTTTATATTATAACTATTGGTTATATATTCCGAAAAATCTACTTTTGGGGGTAGAAATTTAATTTTTTAATCAAAAAAAGAACTCATGAATAAAGGAGATCTGATCGATGCTGTAGCTAACGCTGCTGACATCACAAAAAGTCAAGCTGGCGAAGCAGTGAATGCTGTTTTCAATAGCATTGAAAAATCGTTGAAAAAAGGTGGGAAGGCATCTTTTGTGGGATTTGGTACTTTTTCAACTTCCCGAAGAGCTGCACGTGAAGGTAGAAATCCCGCGACAGGTGAGACCATAAAAATTGCTGCTAAAACAATGGTTAAGTTTAAAGCAGGAAAAGCTTTGGTTGATTCTGTGAATTAATAGCGATTTTAAAAAGTATAAAAGGCAGGTGTGCACACATCTGCCTTTTTTTATATGTGTTATTCTGATAATTCGATGGACTTCTCTATCTTTCGCCCGATTTTAACCAACACATGTGGAGATAACAGAGCTCAAGCGCATTGCTTCCCAGGTCAGAAGAGATATCATAAGGCAAACCTATCAGGCTCAATCGGGCCACCCCGGAGGTTCCCTGGGCTGCGCCGACTTCCTCACTACCCTGTACTTCGAATTCCTGAACCATAATACAGACTTCAGCATGGAAGGCAAGGGCGAAGACTTGTTCTTCCTATCCAACGGCCACATATCGCCTTTGTGGTACAGCATCCTGGCCCGCGCCGGTTACTTTGAGATAGATGAGCTGAACACCTTCAGAAAGATCAATTCAAGGCTCCAGGGACATCCAGCAACGCATGAGGGTTTGCCCGGTGTGCGAATTGCTTCGGGTTCTCTAGGACAGGGCCTTTCAGTAGCCATTGGCACCGCCCTTGCCAAAAAACTTGATGGTGACACAAAGACCGTCTTTGTCCTCACAGGAGATGGCGAGCTCCAGGAAGGACAGGTGTGGGAAGCGGCCATGTTTGCTGCCCACCACAAGGTGGATAATCTCATTGCTGTGGTCGACTGGAATGGCCAGCAGATCGACGGTCCCAATGACAAGGTCATTTCCCTGGGCGACCTGAATGCCAAGTGGGCCAGCTTTGGATGGAAGGTCCTGGAGATGAATGGCCATGATTACACCAGCATGATCAGGACGCTGCGCATTGCCCTGACCTTCAAACAGCAGGGGCAGCCCATCGTCATCCTGATGAGAACAGAAATGGGCAGGGGCGTTGACTATATGGAAGGCACCCATGAATGGCACGGCAAGCCTCCCAATGAAGAACAGGCCCAGCGCGCCCTGGCTCAACTGGAAGAAACCCTCGGAGATTATTAAGATGCTGGATAAATACACATACACGGAAAAAAAAGCGACACGGAAGGGTTTTGGCGAAGCCATGGTCGAGCTTGGGCGCGAAAATACCGACATCGTCGCCCTCTGTGCAGACCTTGCCGGTTCCCTGCAGCTCGGCAAGTTCATTGACAGTTTCCCTGACAGGTTTTTCCAGGTGGGTGTGGCAGAAGCCAACATGATCGGCATCGCCGCCGGCCTGGCCACCGCCGGCAAGATCCCGTTTGCCAGCACTTTTGCCAATTTTGCTACGGGGAGGGTATATGACCAGATCAGGCAGTCTGTCGCTTACTCTCAAAAAAATGTGAAAATTTGCGCCTCACACGCAGGATTAACCCTCGGTGAAGATGGCGCCACACACCAGATACTGGAGGATATCGGACTGATGAAGATGCTCCCGGGAATGGTTGTCATCAATCCCGCGGATTTCAATCAGACTAAGAAAGCGACAAAAGCCATCGCAGATCACGATGGCCCTGTTTACCTCCGTTTTGGCCGTCCCGGCTGGCCGGTGTTTATCCCTGAAGATGAACCGTTTGTGATCGGCAAAGGCTGGAAACTCAACGAAGGAGGTGATGTCACGATCGTCGCCACAGGCCATATGTTGTGGTACGCGGTCGAGGCCTCCAGGAGACTGGCAACTGAAGGTATACATGCAGATTTGATCAACATCCATACGATTAAACCGCTCGACAGTGCCATCATCCTGGAATCTGTTGCCAAAACAGGTCGGTGTGTCGTGGCCGAGGAACACCAGAAATTTGGTGGCCTGGGAGAAAGCGTCGCCGGGTTGCTGGCCGAATCAAATCCTGTCCCGATGGAATTCGTCGCCGTCAAAGATAAATTCGGTGAGAGCGGGAAAGTCACTGAACTCCTGGAAAAATATGGCCTGTCGATAGAAGCCATTTATGCCGCGGCAAAGAAGGCGCTCAAGCGTTAAAATAAGAGCGCACAATTCCCTAATTTCGTTGCAAATTCATCCTATGAAATTCGGCACTAAAGTCATCCATGCGGGCATCTATCCCGATGAATCCACAGGCGCCATCATGACGCCCATATTCCAGACATCAACCTATGTGCAGCATGCCCCGGGGGATCACCGTGGCTTCGAATACGCGCGCACCCAGAATCCCACAAGAACAACCCTGGAATACAACCTGGCCGCTCTCGAAAACGGACAATACGGCATCGCCTTTTCAAGCGGTATGGCCGCGATGGATGCCATCGTAAAATTGCTGAAAAGCGGTGATGAAGTCATTGCCGTGAATGATCTCTACGGGGGTTCCTACAGGCTGCTGCGAAAAGTATTCGCGCAATTTGGCGTTGTGTCTCATTTCATTGACTTGTCGGATGAGGCCCTCCTGCAAAGGACTATAACCCCCAGGACACGGCTCATATGGATCGAGACACCCACCAATCCCATGCTGAATATTATCGATATAGAAAAAGTCTGCCATGTAGCAGGTGATAATATCATGGTGGCTGTGGACAACACTTTTTGCTCCCCATATCTTCAAACGCCACTCGACCTGGGTGCAGATCTCGTAATGCATTCGGCCACAAAATACCTGGGCGGGCACTCTGATGTGGTCCAGGGTGCTGTGGTGACGCGACGAAAGGATATCGCTGACCGATTGTATTTTATCCAGAATGCTGCGGGGGCAGTTCCGGGACCCCAGGATTGTTTCCTGATGCTGCGCGGCATCAAGACCCTTCACATCAGGATGGACAGAGCATGTGATAATGCGCAGAAGGTTGCCGAATTCCTCAGGCAGCACAGACGCGTCTCAAAAGTGTATTACCCCGGATTTGAGGACCATAAAAATCACGCTGTGGCCAAAAAACAGATGAGACATTTTGGGGCCATGGTCTCCTTCGACCTGCATGACAATACTGTGGAAGCAGCCCATGATATACTCAGCGGCTGCCATATATTTTCTCTGGCTGAATCCCTGGGCGGCGTCGAATCGCTGATCGGGCATCCGGCATCCATGACCCATGCGTCCATACCAAGAGAAGACCGCCTGAAGGTCGGCCTGACAGATTCCCTCATCCGCCTGAGTGTCGGGATTGAGGATATAGAGGATCTGATCGAGGATCTCGAAAAGGCGCTCTCGTGATTTGGAGATGTCGAGAATTCGAGATGAATAGATTTTAGGACTGCGAGATTAGGAGATTCTCCCTATTGCTTCTCACCATCTCACCATCTCAC
>JBFKJL010000053.1:0-11683 GCA_041631795.1 Saprospiraceae bacterium
CTTGTTATCATTGATCATGGCTGGATGGATGTCAATATAGAATAAATCATCATTTTTTGCACAATAATTTTTTATGCGCTCATTGGTTTCAAGGAATTTAGACTCGAGAGACCACCTGGCGGGTGAAGGTTTGAGAGAAATGAAATACACTGGAATCGCACCGTGTTTATCACGGATCAATTTGATAAGAACCTCAAAATTCCGTGCGACAGTGACTGGATCAGCATCTTCTGCGATGTCGTTTTCACCGGCGTAGATGACAATTCTACCGGGCTTGTATTTGGACACAATCCTGTCAAAGTAGTGATACACCTCCGGGATTGTTGATCCACCGAACCCCCTGTTCATGGCATCGATATCGTTCAAGTCGGATTCCAGGTTTTCCCACATTCTAATGCTTGAACTGCCCACGAAAACAGTATTGCCGCTATTATACCTTCGTGTCCTGTCTACATGTTCAAAGGCCTTGATTTCCTCCTCAAAGCGATCTATGTCCAAAACATAATCATTGGATATGACAAGAGGCTTTGGTGCGCAGCTCACCATCAGGAACACCACCATCATTAAAAATACCGGCATTCTCATTTAGGAGTTTAGATAATTCAGGATTTTCAAATACACGCCATTGGTCCATCCAAAACCATCCTGGACCGGGTATTCACCACCACCTGCAGCGCTGTCAATATTCTCAACGTCATATTTTTCTACAAATTTTCCCGTTGTCCGGAATTTTTTTTCGTTGATGCGCACCCATCTGTGGGCGATGTCCCTGGCCAGTTTTTGAAAACCGTAGTTGTCAAGGCCCTTGATACAGATCCACTGAAGCGGGGCCCAACCATTTGGCGCGTCCCATTGCTGGCCCGAGTGCACAGGGGTACTCACCACACCGCCAGCCTTTAAAAAATGGTTTGTTATAAATTCTGAAACACTTCGCGCCTGGTCATCGTCTGCGATATTGAAAAACAGGGGAAACATCATCGCCAGTGAAGGAATACCGGTCGTCTTTTGCCATCCTATATGGACATCTTCAAAAATCCCTCTTTCTGTGTTCCACATTTTTTCTTTGATGAAGGACATTCTTTTTTGAGCACGGGCAGCATAGTCCTTAGCTTTACCCGGATCCTGGACCTGGTCAAAGGCTTCAGAAAGGGTTATTTCAAGATTGTAGAGCAGGCACATCAGATCAACGGGAATGATCTCTGTTGTCCGGATCGAAGCCATATCATCTGGATCTCCAAACCACCGTGCACTGAAATCCCACCCGGATTCACAGGCTGCCCTTATATCCCTGTAAAGTTTTTCTGGATTTTTCGCGGATTGAACGAGCTCAACATCCTCTTTATAGGATTCCTGCCGCGGCACCGGGTTGTCATCCCAATACCTGTTGGCCCAGCTCCCGTCATATTGCACACGTCTTTCCCCGCTATTCCAGAAGTTAGACTCCTTTTCCATGGCTTTCACTGTTGTGGGTGAGATAATGCCCCCTTTCAGTGTGGATAAAAGTTTGACCATCAGGGCATAAAAAGGAGGTTGAGACCTGCTCAGGAAATAGGTCCTGTTGCCGTTCGGGATGTGCCCATAGGTTTCAATGAACCAGGTGAAGTTCTTAACCATGTTTTCGATCATTTCCCCGTGTCCCGAGATCTCCAGTCCCAGCATTGTAAAATAGCTGTCCCAGTAATAGATCTCGCCAAACCGACCTCCAGGCACGATGTAAGGAAACGGCAATGGGATCAGGGAGTCATCGGGATGAGTCGTTTTATCTGCAGAACGCGTCAGAAAAGGCCATAGTCGTTCAACGTGGGTTTCAGGCGTATCCCCGGGGTTGGTTTTGAAATCTGAGGAATATTGCTTTGGGAGATCGAAATGCGCTTCGACAAAGGTTTTGAGGTCAAAATCCGGATGATCTTTCAGTCGTGAAAACTCAGCGTTGATCTCTTTGGCTGAACGTTTTGGACGACAGTCCACAAAGGTCTTGGAGTCGCTGAACAGGCCGGATGACTGGACAGCTGTAAAGAGGTTCGAAAAGAGGATGTCAGGTGTTTTTGTCTTGATCATGATCTCAGTTCAATGCATGTTTTTTACTGTGCCTGTTGAGAAAATAAAGGCTGATAATCAGAAGTCCTATGGGTACAACGTAGAGGTAAAAGGCCGTTTGTCCGGTAAAATGCTCGAACACATAACCGGTGATCCGGGAGCCTGTGGTTCCTCCCAGGGCTGAAAAAACGACGATCAAACCAGTCATGGCGGAGTGCATTTGTTTGGGGAGGGAAGACAGCACTGCTGAATTGATCGCCGGGTAAACAGGGGCGAGAAATAAACCGATCATAGGGAAGAGGAAGGCAGCGACAGGGGCTTGCTGCCATCCTGATATGGACCCTTCTTCAATGCCGTAGGTCAATGGCAGACTGACAAGGATCAGGATAATACATACGACAAGAGACAGGCTCAAGACGGGAAACCAATCCAGTTTTTTGAGGATTTGCCCGGCACCCAGGCGGCCAACAGCGGATGATGCAGCGAGTATGGATGTCAGCTGTACGCTCATATCCGCTGGCAGGAATAAAATTTTATTGTTAAAGGTCGGCAGCCAGGTCCCGATCCCCTGTTCAATCAGGACGTAAATGAAGGCGCTGATCACAAAAACATAAACGAGGGGTTTGACGATGAGGGCAAACATTTCCTTGAAGTCCTCGCTCAGTTTTGTGTCTTTTTTCTCCGCGATGGCGGATTCATCCAATGTTGAGAACAGCATGAAGACGAAGGCCGCTGCCGACAGGGCTGCCAGGACGAAGTAGACGTTCAGCCAACCACTTGAAGCCGGGTCTGAAGGATCGATAAAATAGCCAAACAACCAGTAACCTATAAGTACACCGACCATGAAAAGGCCTTCCAGGGTATTCATCAGGCCACTGTGTTCTTTTGCATCAGAGGTCACAAGGCCGACTGTGGAGTAAACAGACACTTTGACCATAGCGAATGAAAATCCAATCACGAAGAATAAAAGCTTGGTATGCCAAAACGCATTGGTGAATGGCATATACAGGCAAATCAATGTCACCAGGCCCAGTGAGATCAGCATGCTTTTTTTATAGCCGATCTTTGGCAGGAACGTTCCGATAAGAAAAGAAACAACGGCAATGGTCAGGTCCTTGTATTGTTCAAGGACGGAGGCATCGAATTTAGGGACATCATACACGTTGATGACTTGCATGATAACTGTGCCGACACTGTTCAGCAGGATGGCAAAGACGATAAAATTGATGCCGAGGGCAATTTTAATTCCGAGGTGGTTTTTCATCTTATTCAGGTCATTTGTTTTTTTTCAGGATGACAGCCTGCCAGGGCTGCAGGCTTTGAGGGTCGAAATTATCATAATTGCACAAAATCACGCTATATTCACGAGGTATATTATCTGTAGCCTGTGATGTATCGCTGAAATTAAGAATCACATAAAATGTCGTTTCTCCCATGCTGCGGCTATAGATGTATAGTTCAGGATGATGAGGATCAAGGTCCTCAAACTGGCCGTGAACGAGGGTGGGCGCTTCCTTTCTGATCCCGATCAATGCCTGGTAATACCTGTAAATGGAATGACCGGAATCCTGATCCCTGGCGACGTTGATCTCAGGATAATTAGGATTGATGTTGATCCAGGGTTTTACATCACTGAAACCGGCATAAGGCTTATTGGTCCATTGCATCGGTGTCCGAGCATTGTCTCTACCCTGCATGTGGATGTTCTCCATCAGATCACTGGCCTGGAGCCCCTTTCCGGTCCCTTCGTGGTAGTAGTGCAATGTTTCCACGTCCCTGTAATCGCGGATATTTTCAAAGGCAACATTTGTCATACCGATCTCGCTGCCCTGGTAGATGCAGGGTGTACCGCGCATAGTGAGCAGAAATGTTGCCAGCAGCTGGGCCGAGGGTATCCTGTATTTGCCATCATTGCCAAACCGCGAAACCATTCTTGGAAAGTCGTGGTTGTCCAGGAAAATATTGTTCCACCCTTCTTCACCGACAGCTTGATCCCATTGCCTGAATAGCTTTTTGAAGGCCACAAGTGAGATGGGTTGGGGGTCAAACTTGCCCCCGGGACCATTGTCCAGGAACATGAGTTCGAGTTGGAAGATCATATTGAGTTCATTTCGGGACCGGCCGATGTACAGGTTGGCGATATCCTTGGTAATGCCGGGGCCTTCTCCGACGGTCATGATATCGTAGCGGGACAAAACTTCCCTTGACATTTCCTGGAGGAACTCATGGACCCGGGGTCCATTGGCATAGAAATGATTGGCAAGGTACATCAGGTTTGTCGAGGGAGAATTTTCAAATTCCAGCTTTTTTGAGATCAGGGAGATCACATCCATCCTGAATCCGTCTATGCCTTTGTCCAGCCAAAACCGCATCATCGCATAGACCTCCTTCCTGACCCGGGGATTTTCCCAGTTGAGATCAGGCTGCTTCTGTGTAAAGAGATGCAAGTAGAAGGCTTCAGCGACATCATCGTATGTCCAGGCGCTGCCCCCAAACCAGGCCTGCCAGTTGTTCGGCGGTTTTCCCGGTGTGCCGTCTTTCCAGAAGTAAAAATCGCGGTACGGGCTATTCTTTGATTTCCGGCTTTCCCGGAACCACGCGTGTTCATCCGATGAGTGATTGACAACAAGATCCATGATGAGCCTGATCCCCCGGGTGTGCAGTTTTTCCAGCAATTCGTCAAAATCATCCATGGTGCCGAATTCCGGGTGAATTTTGTAGTAATCACTGATGTCGTAGCCGTTGTCGTCATTGGGAGAATCATACACCGGCCCCAGCCAGATCACATCCACACCCAAACCGGCAATATGATCGATCTTTTCGATGATGCCCCGCAAATCACCGATCCCATCCCCATTGCTGTCATTAAAACTTCTGGGATAAACCTGGTACATCACCACTTCTTTCCACCACGGTTTGTCCATTGTTGCTTTTATTTGGAGGATACACTAATGGCTTTGTCGTCTATGCCCACACCGGAAATATTCAAGGTTTTCCAATGATCCGGTATACGGGACGATTGCTGGATGATGCCTTCATCGGTGATCTTTAATCCGCCAAATCCCGAGAGGATAGCCTGGAGCATACCTCCGGCTCCGGTGGCAAAGTATGGATTTGTCCCTCCAGCTGTTTCTGCGATCACCCCAAAAGGTGGCACTTCATTGGGCTTGTAACTCTGGCTGAAGATCTCACTGGCCTTTTGGGTTGCCCCGGTTTTATTGTAAAGGATACTGAGAATGGCAAAACCCATGGCCGGTCCTGTAGGTGACATGCGCGGCGCGTAATAGTCCAGGTCTTTTTTGACCTGGTTCATGTCGCTGATCACATCAAGGGGATAGGACAGGAGGTTGACATCCGCCTGTTTTATATCCACCCCGGTGTAAGTGGCGTTTTCTTTTGTTGTGCCGTCCTTAAATTTCAGGATGGGAATGTTGTCTGCCACATGCATCCAGTCGGGATCAGGGGCCAGGCCCAGAGTCTCTGCAGCCTGGGTGGCGTATCTCAATGATGTTTTGGCCATGCCATTGGTGAATGCATTGTTATCAATATTTTCCTCCCATTCATTTGCCCCGATGACATTCTTGATGTCGTAGGAACCGGGACCATTGCGTTCGACACGGCTGGCCCAGAATTCGGCTGCGGCTTTGAGGACCGGCCACCCTTTATCCCTGAGCCAAATCCTGTCCCGGGTCACCTGGAAGTATTTCCAGTGTGCCCACGCGATACACCCTGTGATGTGGTGCTGAAAAGGCCCGGTCAATGCCCACACAGGTGTATCTTCAGATCCGTCATCAGCGGATTCCCAGGGATACATGGCCCCGTCATAGCCATGAGCAAAGGCATTTTGCCTGGCTGCATCAAGACGGTCAAACCTGTAGTCGAGCAATGAACGGGCGATCTCGGGCTGTAATATGAGCAGCGGCGGATACATCCACAGCTCTGTATCCCAGAAGACGTGACCATTGTAACCAAGGCCACTCAGACCCATCGGGGAAAGACTCAAGGCCGTTGCTTCACGCGCGAATGAATACAAGTGGTACAGGGCAAAACGGATATCCCTCGTCAGATCGATGTCGCCTTCCACCACGATATCACTTTGCCAAAGCTTGTCCCACGCCTGTTTGTGAAAGTCGATCAGCCTTTCCCGGCCTTCTAGCTTTCCGAATATTGTCAGGCGTTCGGCCTCATTGTGCGGGTCCTGGTAGTGGCGTGATGAAACGACCGAAGAAATGACGCTGAAGGTATAGGATTCACCCGCTTCAAGCTTCTTATTGAATTTGGCCAGATGCATATTGTAGTCCCATTCTTCATGGATGAGATCAGGTTCATGGCCATGGCCTTCTTCAAAGATGAAACTATTGGAAGCAGCCACTTTCAGGGCGCCAGAAGGGCTCAGGGCCATTGATGTCAGAAGGGGAATGAGGACATGAGGCCGGTCGATCTCGGAAAAGTAATTGCGGACATCATTCAGGTGGTTGGGGGCTTCAATGATCGATATTGGGGTTATGGTGATATCGTTTTTAGCTTTTATTGTCACCACATTCAAAGAAGAATAGGGCAGGTGGCGCAGCGCCATCATTTCTGTTTTGACTTCTGCCTGGTCACCTGCTACAAAGGTCGTCACAAGTGAAGCATTCTTCATGTCAAGGGTTTGGGCATAGTTTTGAATGTTCCCACGATTGATTGTCATTCCATCGATCCGCAGTTCCATATTCATGTGGTTAAAGACTTTCAGGATATTGGACACGCGACCTCGCTGGTAGTAGTCATACACGCCGTTGAGGATGACGTCTTTGACTTTCATCGGCTCAGGCGATGAAACGAGACCGATCATGCCATTGGCCATCGTGACCCCATAATAATGATTGGGATCAATATCATCAGCTGCGACTTCCCATGTCGACTGGTTAAATGATGTGAATGGAAGAAGGACTGAAAATAAAAGGAAGATCATTCTTTTTTTCATGGCTTTGATTGCGTAGCCCCTGAAAATAGGACTTTTACAAAAAAATAAAAAACACATGGGAAGCGAAAAGGATTTCGCTTGAGTCAGCAAGACCAAATGCTATTGGACGAGCCTGGTCAGAACTTCTGTGATGAGGTTGTCAACAACGTCATTTTTATCCTCCACATATTTTTTAATCGTTCTGTTGGCCAAAACTGTACAGCAAGTTGCACACCTATGCCCCATGAGTCTTCCCAATGCAAACAATCCCGAAGTTTCCATTTCAAAATTGGTGATCCTGAGACCCTGGTATGAAAAGCTGGCAAGTCGATCGTTCATGTCTTCCATTTTTATGGGCAGGGCGAGTTGTCGCCCTTGTGGTCCGTAGAATCCCGTGGCTGTGGCCGTAATGCCCGGTATCATATCCGGTCCCAGCCGGAAGATCAGGCCGTTGTCACCGCCGACCAGGTAGGGTTCGGCCAACCGGGGATTCCAGGCCAGTTGCCTGAGAATTTCAGCATGGATTGGACGTTCAGCATCGTTGTGCTCAAATCCGTAATAATGGGCCAGGCCATCAAATCCCAGCCCAAATTCTGAAATAATAAAGGATCCCACATCGATGTCCGAATGAAGTGCCCCACATGTCCCCAGGCGTATGATGTTCAGCACCTTGCGATTTTCTTTTAGGATCCTGTTTTGTAGATCGATGTTTACGGCTGCGTCCAGTTCATTGAGGACAATATCGATATTGTCCGTGCCAATACCGGTAGATATGACAGTCAGGCGCCGTCCCTGGTATATACCAGTATGCGTGATAAATTCCCTGTTCCGGATCTTGAATTCAACACTGTCAAAATGCCGGCTGATGCGTGCGACCCTGTCCTGGTCCCCAACAAGGATGACATCATGAGCCACATGTTCAGGTTTCAACTTCAGGTGGTAAATACTTCCATCGTCGTTCAAAACAAGTTCTGATGGCGGGATAACCCTGGTTTTCATGCGACTGTGGTCTGATAAATTTTTCATTCTGGGCAAATATGCGATTTAAGGCAAAATTATTGCAGTTAAAAGTGAGATAAGGTATTACATTGACAATAATCGAATATTAAATGAATTTTCATATAGATGCAAAACCGGGTGATATCGCCGAAACGATCCTCCTTCCCGGCGACCCGCTGAGGGCAAAGTTCATTGCAGAGCACTTGATGGACAATGCCGTTTGTTATAACGAGGTGCGCGCCATGTACGGTTATACAGGCTTTTACAATGGGAAGCGGGTTTCCGTCCAAGGTACAGGTATGGGAATGCCCAGTGTGGCCATATACGTGAATGAGTTGATCAACGGGTTTGGAGTGAAAAATCTCATTCGCGTGGGAACATGCGGGGCGATACAACCACACCTTGAGATCGGCCAGGTGATCCTGGCTGTTGGCGCTTCCGGGGATTCACAAATGAACAAGCTTGAATTTGGCGGGGCCGATTTTGCAGCCATTGCCGATTACTCGCTGATGCGTCGTGCTGATGACGTGGCCCAGAGACTGGGTATTCCGACCGTGCATGGCAACATATACTCCACGGATTCATTTTACAATGACAATCCCAGGCGCTGGGAGACCCTTGCCAGGTATGGTATCCTGGCCACAGAAATGGAATCACAGATGCTTTTTACTTTGGCAGCGAAATTCGGCGTGAAGGCCCTGACTATCCTGACTGTCAGTGACAATATTGTCACTGGTCAGGTTTCAACATCCAAAGAGCGAGAACAATCATTTACAGACATGATGCGTATAGCTCTTGAACTGGCTTGAATAGCGTAAGATCATTCTCCGTAGGGTATCCAGATATTTTTCACCTCACTGGCACGCCGCAGAAATTCCCATCCCTGTCCGGCAGCCGGATCCTCCCAATTGCGGTACAGCCCGTTGTTAACCCACGTTCGTTTCATATTTTCAGCTGACGCGTGTTCGATGCTTCCACTTCCTTCCTGAGAACCGAAATACCAGAGTCCATCGACAGCATCGTGTGCTGCCAGAACACTGGCAAGTTCTTCCCTGTGCCCAGTGACGATATTGATCGTTCCGGGAGGCACGTCAGACGTCTCCAGGACCTGGTATAGATCTGTCGCGGAAAAAGGCGCAGACTCTGAAGGTACGGCAATGATATTATTGCCCAGTGCCAGGGGTGGCAGGATTGTCGAAAGGAACCCGAGCAATGGATAATTTTCCGGACAGATAATGCCCATTACACCGAGGGGTTCAGGCATGGCCAGGGTGACATTTCTGAAAATGGTGTCATGTACGCGTCCATCGAATTTATCGGCCATGCCAGCATAATAGTATAGGCGGTCTATGGAAAGATCTACTTCCTTTTTTGCTGCCGCTTCAGTCAGGTTGACCATGTCTGTGAGCCTAAGGGCAAATTCTTCTTTCCTTTGGGCCAGGTTTTCAGCAAGGTAGTAAAGGACCTGGGCCCTGGCATGGCCACTCCTTGAGCGCCACGCGGATGAAGCATGTGCGGCTTCCACGGCATTGCGGATATCTTTCCTGTTGCCCCGGGACACCTCACCAAGATTGTTGCCGGAGACACCGTGCACTGCCATGCTGTAACCACCATCCGGCCGGCACTGTTTGCCGCCTATGTAAAGTTTGGCGGTACGATCTATGGCTGGTTTGGCACTATTAGGTGTTCTTCCTTTGTTTTTGGTATTGAGTTGTCTTTTGAAAGGCTTTTTTGACAGCAGGCTCTCGGTTTTGGGTTTGACATATTCATACAGCCCTTCCTTGCCGCCTTCCCTTCCAAAGCCGGATTCGCGGTAGCCGCCAAATCCCGAAGCGGCGTCAAAAATATTGGTGCAATTGATCCACACGGTCCCAGCTTTTATTTTCGGGGCAATATCCAGGGCCAGGTTGATGTTTTCAGTCCATATGCTGGCCGCCAGTCCGTATCGCGTGTTGTTGGCAAGGCTGACAGCTTCTTGATGAGACCTGAAGGTCATCGCCACAAGGACAGGTCCGAATATTTCGATTTGGGCCAGTGTGGAAGAGGGGGCGACATTCGTAAACATTGTTGGTGGATAGAAATACCCGTCTGCCGGACATGACCAGGATGGTTGCCATATTTTTCCGCCTTCGTCTATCCCTTTCTGGACAAGTTCTTCAATGGTTTTAAGCTGAACCGGCGCGACAATGGCGCCGATGTCCATGCCTTTATCAAGTGGATCGCCAACGCGAAGCTTTTCCATTCTGTTCCGGATCTTTTTGTACAACTTGTTTGCTATGCTTTCATGGACCAGCAAGCGGGATCCGGCACAGCATACTTGCCCCTGGTTAAACCAAATGGCATCGACCACACCTTCAACAACACTGTCGAGGTCAGAGTCTTCAAAAACCATGAAAGGGGATTTGCCGCCCAGTTCCAGTGAAAGCTTTTTCCCGGAACCTGCGGTGGCCTTGCGGATGATGCGGCCGACTTCTGTTGATCCAGTAAAAGCTATTTTGTCCACACCGGGATGCTTGACCAGGGCGGCACCAGTTTTGCCGTCACCTGTAACAATATTGACAACGCCCTTGGGCAGGTTTATCTTATCACAGATCTCAGCGAACAACAAAGCCGAGAGGGACGTGAATTCAGCGGGTTTCAAGACCACAGTATTGCCCATGGCCAGGGCAGGTGCAATCTTCCATGCCAGCATCAGCAGGGGAAAGTTCCATGGGATGATCTGACCAATAACGCCAATTTCTTTATACGCAGTCATTTCGGTATCCATCAGCTGTGCCCATCCCGCGTGGTGATAAAAGTGCCTTGTCACCAGCGGGATGTCAATATCCCGCGTCTCACGTATGGTTTTCCCGTTATCCAGGGACTCCAGGACTGCAAACAATCTCGCGTGCTTCTGGATTTGCCGGGCAAGGGCGTAGAGATACCGGGCGCGGACATGACCTCCAGCACCGGTCCAGAGAGGCTGGGCTTTTATTGCCGACATTACAGCTTTGTCAATATCTGCTGAGTCGCCATGAGCTATTTTGGCCAGCATTTTTTTATTACCAGGATTAATGGATTTAAAATATTTCCCTTTGGCCGGGCGTTGCCACTGGCCATTGATAAAGTGATCGAAAGATTGTGCATGGTCCTTGAGCCAGGATTCAGCTGAACCTGTACTCTCGGGTGCAGGACCGTATTCCATGGATTTGAAAATGTCTTTTACTTTCATTTTTTTCATCTGGATCAACCTAAAGGGTGCCGGTGATATGCCGAGTATCTGCCGGTCACATAATGTTCTATCTGGCGTTCGATGTCCGCGAGCAGGCTACTGGCACCAAACCGGAATAAATGGTTGTTCAGCCAGTCATTTCCGAGTTCTTCTTTCATCAAAATGAGCCATTCCAATGCTTGTTTGGCTTTGCGGATGCCTCCGGCCGGCTTGAATCCTACTTTTGTTCCGGTCATTTCATAATAATCCCTGATGGCCCGCACCATGACAAGACTGACAGGGAGTGTGGCATTGACACTTTCCTTGCCGGTACTTGTTTTAATAAAGTCCGAACCGGCCATCATGCAGACATGGCTGGCTTTTGCAACCTGCGTCAGGGTCGGTATTTCCCCTGTTGCCAGGATGGACTTCATGTGGGCCTCACCACATGCCGCCCTGAAATCATGTACCTCTTTGTAAAGGGCCCTCCAATCCGACCTCAAAACATTCGC
>JBFKJL010000054.1:0-11530 GCA_041631795.1 Saprospiraceae bacterium
AACTACCCCGTCTTGCAGGCAGCGGACATTCTCATCTATCATTCTGATTATGTGCCTGTGGGTAAAGACCAGGAGCAACACCTTGAATTGTCACGCAACATCGCTCAACGGTTCAATAACCAGGTGGGCAAGGACTATTTTCCGCTTCCAGAGGCGCTGTTCACGCCCACCCCTAAGATACGTTCGACAGCGGATCCTTCGAGAAAGATGAGCAAGAGTGCCGGAGAAAAGCACTACATCAGTCTTTTTGCCGACGACAAGGTCCTCATCAAAAAGGTGCGTTCAGCAGTGACAGACACCGGTGACACAACCAATGGAGAAATGAGTGAAGGGGTGACAAATCTTTTTGAAATCCTCAATGCGTGCGATGCCACAGAAGCGTATCATTCTCTTATGGCAGATTATCAAAACGGTGCTTTGAAGTACAGTGACTTAAAGGAAGTCGTTACTCAGCACTTGCTCAGGCTGACACGGCAATTCAAGGAAAGAAAAGCCGAAATCACGGCTGATAAAAAGAAGACAAAAGGCATCATTAAGGATTCTTCTGCGGATATCAGGAAGCGTGCACAAAAGACGGTCCTGGAAGTCAAGGAACTGTGTGGGCTTATGAACGTTAAACTTTAGTATGAAGATATTTTGCATAGGCAGAAATTACAGGGATCATGCGGCCGAGATGGGTGGCGGCGTCCCCTCAGAACCCATGGTATTCATGAAACCCGGTTCAGCGATACATGCGCCATTTGGCGGCTACCGCAAACCGGGATTCACCAATGATTTTCATTACGAGATCGAGATCGTGGCCAGGATTGGCCGCACTCTAAAAAATGCAACAGATATTGACCTCAGGAATATGATCGATGGCATAGGCCTGGGCATTGATTTTACAGCGAGAGATCTTCAAAAATTGTGTAAAGAGCGAAGACACCCCTGGGAGATCGCCAAGGCATTTGACGGTTCTGCAGTGGTGAGTTCATTCATGGATCCTTCTGCTCTTGATATTCATCATCTGGAATTTTCATTACATCAAAACGGCAAGACAGTCCAGGCTGGAAATACAAGTGAAATGGTCTTTGATTTCAAGACCCTCATTTCTTACATCTCGCGATACTTTACGCTGGACAAAGGTGATCTCCTTTTCAGCGGAACCCCTGAAGGTGTGGGTCCCGTATACCATGGTGACCGCCTGGAAGGGTTTTTACAAAACAAGAAGATGATAGACCTAGAAATCCTGTAACAAGGGTAGGACATTCGATAGATTTTTAAGACATTTACCCCATAATCAATATTATCAGTAAATGTCATATTTATTTACATCAGAATCAGTCTCGGAAGGGCACCCGGATAAAGTTGCAGACCAGATCTCTGATGCACTGGTCGATCATTTCCTGGCCTTTGATACCCAGTCCAAGGTTGCCTGTGAAACAATGGTCACGACCGGCCAGGTGATCCTCGCAGGTGAGGTCAAGACGAAGACTTATCTCGATGTCCAGCAAATAGCCAGGGATGTGATCAAGAGGATAGGTTATACGAGGTCGGAATATATGTTTGAGGCCAACTCATGTGGGATCCTCTCCTCCATCCATGAACAATCACCGGATATCAACAGGGGTGTTGACAAGGAGAGGAAAGAGGAACAAGGTGCCGGTGACCAGGGTATGATGTTTGGTTACGCCACAAACGAAACTTCAAATTATATGCCATTGGCCCTGGATCTCTCGAACCGGATATTGATCACTCTTGCCCGCATTCGCAAAGCCGGCAAAGAAATGCCATACTTGCGCCCGGACGCCAAATCTCAGGTGACCATAGAATATTCAGACAATAACAAACCGGTGCGTATCGATTCTATTGTCGTGAGCACTCAACATGACGATTTTGCCGATGAGGATAAAATGCTCAAACGCATAGAAAAAGACATCAAAACAATTGTCATTCCAAAGGTCATCAGGCAATTGCCGGCGCGACTGAAAAAGCTTTTTAATGATGACATCATCTATCTTATCAACCCTACCGGCAAATTTGTCATCGGGGGTCCCCATGGTGATACAGGTCTGACGGGACGCAAGATCATTGTGGACACATACGGTGGAAAAGGGGCGCACGGCGGAGGCGCATTTTCCGGTAAGGATCCATCCAAAGTGGATCGTTCTGCCACCTATGCCACACGGCACATTGCCAAAAACCTCGTGGCGGCAGGGGTCTGTGATGAGGTCCTAGTCCAGGTATCTTATGCCATTGGGGTGGCCAGCCCGACAAACATTTATATCAATACCTATGGCACCTCAAAACTGGATATGCCCGATGGAAAGATCGCTGAAATAGTCAGCCAGATCTTTGATATGCGTCCCTATGCCATTGAAAGGCGACTCAAGTTGCGGCGTCCGATCTATTCAGAAACAGCTGCCTACGGTCACATGGGGCGCAAACCTGAGATCAAAACGTTCACGTTTGTCAATGGGTCAGGCAAGGTCAAAGAAGTTGAAGTGGAAACATTCACATGGGAGAAACTGGACTACGTCGAAAAAATAAAGAAAGCGTTTGAATTATAAGGCTGGCCAGAAAACCAGTCCGTGATTTCAGGTGTTTTAATCATTTAAAACTGTACAGCATTGAACACTAACCTGTCGTTTGCCTATCGCCACATGGGCATCAATGAAACCGAAAAAGAAGCCATGCTGGCATCGCTGGGTCTGGCAAACATGGCTGAACTTATTGATAAGACCGTCCCTGACAATATTTTGATGAACAAGGAACTCGACCTCCCTGAGGCTGTTTCCGAATATGAATATTTAAAGCAAATCAGGGCCATCGAAGGGATGAACAAGATTTTCAACAACTTCATTGGCCAGGGATACTATGGCACCGTCACGCCATCGGTAATCTTGCGCAATATTTTCCAAAATCCCGGTTGGTATACGCAATACACCCCCTACCAGGCTGAAATATCGCAGGGCCGCATGGAAGCGCTGTTGAACTTTCAGACGATGGTCAGTGACCTGACCGGGTTACCCCTTGCCAATGCATCCCTCCTTGATGAAGGCACCGCCGCTGCAGAAGCGATGTCCATGTGTTTTGGCCTGAGCCGAAAAAAACTCAAGGATAGCCCAGCCCGTTATTTTGTGGACCAAAATGTTTTTGACCATACATTGGCTGTTATCATGTCGCGTGCAGAGCCCCTGGATATAGAGATTGTGGTCGGTGACTGGAAGCAAGCAGATGTAGATGATTCATTTTTTGGCGTCCTTATCCAGTACCCAGATAAGACTGGCCACATTTCTGATTACAAGACCTTTTGTGAAAAGCTGAATGCCCTGGAAGTTTATGTGACCGTCGCCGCGGACCTCATGAGTCTGGCCCTGCTCACACCTCCCGGTGAATGGGGTGCGGATATTGTTGTAGGCAACACCCAGAGATTTGGCATCCCTATGGGCTACGGGGGACCACACGCTGCCTTTTTTGCAACAAAGGAAGAATTCAAGAGACAAATCCCAGGACGGATTATCGGCGTGTCCGTGGATGTGCACGGCCGCCCTGCCCTGCGAATGGCACTGCAAACGAGAGAACAGCACATCAAAAGAGAGAAGGCAACCAGCAATATATGTACCGCTCAGGCCCTCCTGGCTGTCATGGCCGGCATGTACGGCTGCTATCACGGTCAAGAGGGATTGTGCGCCATCGCTCATCAAATTCATGACAATGTATGTACGCTCGCAGAAAGGCTCGTCCATAATGGTTTTGAACTTGTGTCCAATACATTTTTTGATACCATTGGTATCAGGCTTGAGCCAGCAGAATTGGCTGCAGTCAGAGCATCGGCGGAAGATCACAGGACCAACTTTTTCTATGCCAAAGATGCTGTGTATATGAGTTTTGATGAAACGCATAACCAAGAGGATCTCAATCGTATTATGGACATCATGCGCCTCTCTGCTCCAGCGAAATCGGGTGGCGGCACCGGTCTATCTTTTGGAATCCCGTCCAATCTGAAAAGGACATCGGATTTTCTCACTCATCCTGTATTTTCGGCATACAGAACAGAAACCAAGATGATGCGCTACATCAAAAGTCTGGAAAACAAGGACCTGTCGCTGATGCACTCCATGATTCCTCTTGGGAGTTGTACGATGAAGTTGAATGCCGCAACCCAATTGATTCCAGTCACCTGGGATGGCTTTTCAAATCTGCATCCTTTTGCCCCCGTGGAGCAGGCAAAAGGATACCACACAATCTTTGAGGCGCTTTCAAGGTACTTGTCAGAAATCACGGGATTTGCGGGATGTACATTGCAGCCCAATTCAGGGGCCCAGGGTGAATATACCGGGTTGATGCTTATAAGGGCGTATCACAAGGATAAAGGCCAGTCCCACCGGAATGTCACCCTCATCCCGTCATCTGCTCACGGGACCAATCCCGCAAGCGCCATCATGGCCGGTATGAAGGTTGTGGTCGTCGATTGTGATGAGGACGGCAACATCAACATAGACGATCTCAGGGCCAAAGCTGACACATACAAGGATGCGCTGGCCGGGTTCATGGTCACTTATCCATCAACCCATGGAGTATTCGAAGAGAGTATCATCGAAGCATGTGATATCGTACACACCAACGGTGGACTCGTCTACATGGATGGCGCCAATATGAATGCGCAAGTCGGTTTAACAAGTCCGGGATTGATCAAGGCCGATGTCTGCCACCTCAATCTTCATAAAACATTCAGCATCCCTCACGGTGGCGGTGGACCCGGAATGGGACCTGTGTGTGTGAATGATAAACTCCTCCCCTATCTGCCCGGGCATGCCTTAGTTAAAACAGGTGGCAATAAAGCCATTCAATCCATAGCTTCGGCGCCATGGGGCAGCGCATCCATCCTCTTGATTAGCTATGCCTACATCCGCCTGCTCGGTCAAAAAGGTGTGAAAACTGCAACAGAAATTGCTATTCTCAATGCCAATTACATCAGGAAACACCTCGAAGAAGCCTTTGATGTGCTGTATACCGGTAAGATGGGGTTTTGTGCACACGAACTTATCATAGATTTGAGGGATTTTAAAAAAATTGGCATCACGGCTGAAGATGTTTCAAAGAGACTCATGGATTACGGGTTTCATGCCCCGACTGTGAGTTTTCCCGTGCCGGGGACGATCATGATCGAACCCACAGAAAGTGAAGATAAAGATGAACTGGACAGGTTTATTACAGCCATGCTCACCATTAGAAATGAGATCCGTGATGTTGAATTGTCCCTTGTAGATTCTGCTGATAATGTATTGAAAAATGCGCCACATACACTGAGTGTCCTGACTGCGGATAACTGGCCGCACTCCTACACCAGGGAACAGGCCGCCTTTCCTGCTGACTACCTCCGGGATGGCCATAAGTTCTGGGCTTCAGTTGGCCGGGTTGACAATGCCTATGGCGACAGGCACCTCATGTGTACTTGCCCGCCCATGTCTGTCTACGAAAATGTGGAGGATTAAGCAAATTTAAAGTCCCAGTTCAGCCCGGATTGTGCTGTCACGGACAGCATTGAAATTCCAATAATCTTTCCAAACGCTTTTACGGCGCTGGGCAATCGTCGTTCTAATTTGCTTATCAAAAGCTGATGGATAACTTTCGATCCATCCCACGATGTCACGCAAGCCATCTTTCTCAAAAATGATCTCAAGGGTGCTTTTCAGTTCCGGAATTTCAACCCAGTAGGCCATGAGCGGCTGTTCTGATGTAAAGGTATCCCCAGAGTAAGGGGAAAGCGCACTTTTCGCTTTATAAGGACGGTATTCAAGATGTCTGAGGCGGGTGGTCATCAACGCGGGCAGTATTTCAATCTGGCCGATGGGCAACAATTCCGGGTTTATCCTGATCCAGGTGAATAATTCATCTTCAGTCAGCACTCCAGGGACCTTTTGAGTCTGGTCGCCTTCTGATTCAAAGTACGAGTATAAGGACATCCTGTATTTGTCACCTTTTCTGTTCAATTGCATAAAACTCTGCCCACACCAATCCTGGGAACTCATTGTCATCTTGTGGGTGGTGGGTCTTGGTGTTGTCGGCTGGGTGAAAACCGAAGTGTACATTGAATACGCGTACAGGCCAGTCGTAAAGGAGCGTATATGGTTATTCTTGAGGATGGAGACGGAATTGGAACTGGTATAGCTATCATTCTTCACCTGTTTGTCTGTCAGGAAATCCTCTGTCACAAAAATATTTATAGCCCGACCGGGATGGATCCCATTGTACCTGTTTTGTTTAAGGTCATAGACAGTGATTTCGGCTTGACCCTCATACCATTTGGGGTCCAGTTTGATGGCTTTGTCAGTCGATGTTCCCGGATGGGATACAGCCAGGGCCACTTCACCGCGATCGACGTTTTGGCGGCAGCCAATGAAAAAAATCAATGCCAAAAGAGGTAAGTAAATTTTCATAGGATGAAATTAGAAACTGCTCGTTATTTTATAATAGATCAGGTTGTACGAAGCCCCGGATCTTGCAAACCGCCGTTCTATATGAACCAAACCATTTTTTTGAACAACATGTTCAATGATGATCCCACCGATATTCTTAAAATCACGGATATATTCACCATCCATATCATTAAAAGGCTGGTGCATGATCCATTCGTCTTTTGTCCAGGCCAGGGAATCCTCCCTGGACTGAAGAGGGAATACGATGTGATTCATCTGAAAAACAGAATCCGCATGGAATGTCCTGTAGAAATCCACGAATTCAGACGGGATCTCTGTAACCATGCTGTCAGGTTCCGAACCGTCTGATTTACACGCCACCAGCATCGTGATGAGGATCAGTAAATGAACGCTCGATAGCATAGACCAGGAAGTAGTCATTAATATTTTCTGCATTTAATTTAAATTCTTTATTGTAATCTTCTTTTTGAACGCGGCCCGAGAACTCAAATTGCCGGCCCAAAGTGAAAGGTGAGACGCTGAGGTGTCTTTTAAAATCGATCTCGCGCCTGCCGTAGGCCTTGTAGAGGCTTTCCTTTGCCCCCCACACCACATGCATATGATCCTCTTTATGGTTGTCATCCATAGTGGCGATTTCATCATTCGACATAAATTTTTTAAAGATCCGCGTGATCTTAGGTACTTTAAATTGAATATCAATGCCAACAGTTTTGCGCGATGCTATAACGGCGGAGATATTGTGGGAATGACTCAGGGAAATCGCGAAATCCGAATGGCTCAGGTAAGGCTTTCCCCATCTGTCTTTCAGAAGTGCGCCTCGTATTGATCTTTTTGACATCAGGTGTAAAAGAAACCTGCTTGACAACCATTCGAGGCGGCGAGCTCCTTTGATGTCAGACAATTCATCCTGCTCCTCCTTGTGCAAATCCATACGATTTAGGAAAAAGGATTCCGGCTCTTCGATGAGCCATAACCCGAGATGTGAGTCTTTATCGGGCAAGGTATGTCGAATAATAGGCATCTCAATGTGAAATTTTTAAAGATGCATATTTAAATGTAATTATAATTATTTTCGCTCTCCGAAGTGATGAAATGATATTATCTGATAAACAAATATTGTACAGTATCAAGAGCGGCGAGATCATCATCGATCCTTTTGACAGGTCTTGCCTGGGCACCAATTCCTATGATGTCCATCTCGGTCAATACCTGGCTGTCTATGAAGACAAGGTTTTGGATGCTAAAAAACACAACAGGATCAAGGAGATTGTCATTCCCGATGAAGGCTATGTCATCCACCCCCACATTCTTTACCTCGGTGTTACAAAGGAATATACTGAAACACACAATGCTGTCCCTTTCCTGGAGGGAAAATCCAGTGTGGGCAGATTGGGCATTGATATTCATGCCACAGCAGGCAAAGGTGACGTGGGTTTCTGTAACACGTGGACCCTTGAGATCTCATGCGTACAACCAGTGCGCATTTATGCCGGTATGCCTATCGGGCAACTGATTTATTTTAAAGTTGACGGAGATATTGAGGTGTATTACAATAAGAAGTCAAACGCGAAATACAACGAAAGGAGTATCAGGCCGGTTGAATCCATGATGTGGAAAAACAAGTTCTAGAATGGGACCGAGGGCAATGCTGTCTATCGCATGCTGCTGTAATGCGCCTGTTTATAACGGTCAAGCTGCCGATTGATCTTGTGCATGCTTTTCAGCAATGCTTTTTCATACCTGTCTGCAGATGCTTCTGCAAACACATCGCCCCCTTTTTTGAGGCTGAGTTGCAGCTTGACATTGTAGGCCAACAACTCTGAGGCGTCTTTTGTCAAATACAATGAGCCGGCAGAAATAAAAGAATACCTGCCGAATCGTTTTTGAAACTGTTCTGAAGCAAAGGCTTCCAAAGCTTCAATACTTTTAAAATTCAATGCTCTTATGACGAGGTCCATATTGGTTAAGGTGGATGAATATTCAAAATTGCATTAACAACTTTAAATTAACGATATTAATAGAATCTGCATATATCAAACACACATTAATTTTGAAATTTTTACTTTTTTAAATATTCATAAAGCCAATTGGCAGATTTTGCGAACCAATAGCGTAAAAATGCCCAAGATTGGGAAATATAATTGGGAGTTCGCTGTTCTGGACCCCGTACCACATCGATAATTCAGAGAAGTACTCGTCTGCAGACAATGTAGGGATGAGCACACCGCCGCCCACTTCGAGATCACTATTGAGGTCCAGCGTCGGATATTGACCATAGATCTGCCCACCGTTCACCGCACCGCCCATGACCATAACATTGCCGCCCCAGGCATGATCGGTGCCATTGCCATTGGAGGTGAGGGTGCGCCCAAATTCTGACATTGTAAATGTTGTCACACTGTTGTGGATATTGAGTTCTTTCAAGGCGGTATTGAACTCGGTCAGTCCATTACTCACGATCCCAAGCATCTCGGATTGTGCATTCAGCACTTCATCGTGGTGATCCCACCCGCCAAACCGAATGAAGAAGATTTGTCTGCTCATGTTCAGCGTATCCCGTGCTGCAATCGTCCTGGCCACCATGGATAGGGCCGCAGAAAAATCATTATCCGAAAACGCAGTATGAATATCTGGAATTCCATCAATGGCAGTTGAAAACTGGACATGCGCATCCCTGGAATTCCTGATGATGTCCACATAGGTGCGCTTAAAGATATCTTCATAGTGGGCATCGATGATTCCATCGAGGGACTGCCGCCGCAGGTCACCAAATAACCCATCTTCATCATATCCCTCGATGCCTACACTACCGTCATAAGGATCTATTGAATAGGCGATCGTATTCTGGCCTGTCTGGAAGACACTGGACCCTCCCAATGAGATATTCATGGAAATGCTCTGATTGGTATTCATTGAACCAAGCAGGTCGGCGATCTTGCCACCCCAACCAATGGCCGTCCTTTCATGAGGGATGGACGTCTGCCATTGACGGGCTTGATCAGAGTGCGAAAACAGGCCCAGGGGAAGCTTCCCCATGCCCTGGTACAATTGCTGTTTTGTAACCGGTTCGATCAGCGTCCCGATATTTGCAATAAAGGCCAGGTCGCCATTGTTGTACAAGGATTGCACACCCGTCATAGAAGGATGCACACCGTATTGAACACCCTGCAACTGAAGTATATCGTTTTGTGGGATCGCGAGATTGGAGCGCGTCACGGCATACAACCCATATTCATCGGATTCGGTGGGGATCAGCATGTTAAATGAATCATTGCCGCCGTCCAGCATGATACACACCAGTGCCTTGTAATCCTCACCAGCAGTAATCGCGCTGTTGGCCATGGATGCGGCATTGACTTTTTTAAGATCTACCAATGTCGATAAAAGTGTTGTGTATCCAAGGGCCGCACAACTGGATTGACCTAAAAATCTGCGTCGGGAAAGTTTAAATTTTCTGTTTTTTCTGCTCATCACCGGTGGGCTTTATTTCATGATGGTGTAATCAGGACTGATCAGATGCAGGTAGAGCATGGCCCGCGTACGGTGCCAAACGACATTGCTCCACGGCAATCCTGCCGCCATATCCCTAATTATTTGTCGTGTTTCATCGGTCAATTGTCCATGGGTCAGGACGATATCGAGATAATTGATCAACAACTCCGGACGAACGGCCATGGCTTCGAGATTTTCCGTTGTCAGACGGGTTAAACTATTCCCCGTGTCTTCATCCTCCCAATTCCACCACATGACATCGTACAATGTCCACAGGTTGGCCAGGTTGATATAATTCATCGATGTGCCGGAATCATGGATCTTGTACTCCGGGCCAACGAGTCCCGAAGCACTCATATCGCCTACAGGGGTGTGGTCAGGTGTATAAAAGTTAAAGACCGTCGGCGACGCCAGGGGATGCTGCCGCAACCAGTTGATATAGTCAAACCCTGCATTCCATGTATTTTCTCCCGAACCCGATATGCCGATGGCGCGGGCAGGGTGCGTGATCCTAAGTATAGGTTCGCGCAGACGGCCATTACCTGGATCCATTAAATCTGTGCACGATCTTGCCTCTTCATCGAGAAGAATGGCCTTGATGACAGCTTTCATATCTCCACGAACGCCCTGTCCATTGTCATTAAAAGCCGCAGCCACCCTGGCGATATAAGCCGGGCCTGGATTTGACTTTACCAGCCTCTGGATCAACTGACGGCCGATAAAAGGTCCCACATTGGGATGGTTAAAAAGGTAATCCACGGCCATCTCAATATCGTGCATCCCGGGCTGATTAGGGGGAATGACAAGATCCTTGAGAATGACCTTTTGTCTTTTGTCATGCCACTCCTCATACATGGTCATGGGCACATTTCTTTGAGCCGCATAGATGTCCAGCCCAAAATAAGGCTGGTCCGTCCACCAGACCCAGGGTTGGATACCGCCTGGGCCAAGGCCTGTAAAGACCTTTGCCAATTCCTTGATATCCTCATTGTCATAAGTCGGGATGGCCTGACCCAGAGAATCCAGCCTGAGCGAGCCATCCAGGTTCAGTTCGTACAAACCAATAGAAAACAGCTGCATGATCTCCCTCGCGTAATTCTCGTCAGGATGGATCTGTTCTTCCGGAATCTCTCTAGGATTATTCAAATGGCTCAGGTAAAAACCCATCGGTATACTCAGCGATACATCCATCATCAGATCCCTGTAATTGCCAAAAGCGTGTTCCAGAAGGATATCGTAATAAAATGTCAGCGCTTCTGCATAATCCCTGAGATCCGAATTCATCGAAATGACCAGGATCTGGCTCAGGGCATAAGCCATGCGTTGTCGCAGCTGATCTTCTGTGGTCATGATCGTTTGCCACCATGCATAATTGAAATGGAGGGCGTAAGGACCGAAAATTTCTTCCGGATCCTCGCCGAGATCAATTAACTTCTGATAGATATCCGTCCAGATTGAGTCCATGAGGGGCGATAAAAACCCCGTAGGTGCGTTGAATTGTTTATCGATCCAGGGCTCAAATCCGATGGCCCTGGCATCTTCGATTTCATCCATGCCGGAGCCGAATGTCGCTTGGGCCAGGAACCGGGAAGCTTCCATACGTTTTGCGTCAAGGC
>JBFKJL010000055.1:0-11512 GCA_041631795.1 Saprospiraceae bacterium
AATTTCGTTGATGGGTATATCCAAGTGTTTCGATCAACAGCGTACTTAAATTATTTTTCGGTAAGTATCGGGACTGCTATTTTTTAGAAGTCACACAAATGACTAAGTACGCACGGAAACAATCTGATTCACAGTTTTGTTAGAGGTGATTGTTGTGCATTGCGAAGAGCAATGTAAACGCAAATTGTCAGATTCAATTTTTTTGTCTTTGGAAAAAGAAACCTTCAAGCATTGTCCCCCGATTGATGACATTAATGGTGTCCAATGGCATTCTATATGTGATATGGCGCATCTTGATGTTATTGATGCGCGTTCCCACACTAGAGCACAGGTCATCTTTAAACACAGTGTGCGTTGTGGCATCAGTGCGATGATGCTCGAAAGGATGCGGTTACAGTTCCCTGCCGATACCAATTTTGATTTTTACTACCTGGATATCATTCGGTACAGGGAGATCAGCAATGCCATAGCCTCGCGATATGGTGTGATCCATCAATCCCCTCAGTTGATTGTCATTTACGACAAAATGGCCTCAGACAGCATCAGCCATCATGCCATCAGCATGAACTGGCTTCTTTCAAAAATATCTGAGCGTTAAAGATGCGCGATAGGGGCGTTTATCAGTTGCCCGGGAATCTCAAATGCATCAATATAGGCCTTTAAGTCCTGTTTAGCATCAAGCAGTTTTTTTGAAATGAGGCGACGGATAGCCTTGGTTTTGGATCCATCCATGTAATCATTCTCGAGATACCAGCCTTTGTTCTCTTCTATAGTGGATAAAGCGTATATTGAAAGTAATCTCCTCAAGGCATCCTTGCATTTAGGATCCATTGTTTGATCAATGGCATTGACAAAAGCCTCCAGGACAATTGAATCCACGAAGGCATCGGCCAGGTCGATCATGTGGATTTGTACCCTGAGAAAGGCCTGGTAAGGATCCATCCCTCTTTTAAGATATTTGCGCATACGCAAACCCAAGGCGATAAGGCTTTTGTTTTTCCTGTATTGAAAGGCATGCCGGTAAAATTCGGTACTGAGCAAGTGTGTTGTGTCTGTATTTCTTTTTGAAAAAGGGTTGTTCTCGTGGAGTTCATGTTTAACCCGGGTGAGTAAAATCTGCAGTACAGCACGGTAACCATCATCGTGAAATGATTGTTTGAAGTCAGTCATCAGGCCCTTGGCGACCAGCTGCATGAGTACCGTATTGTCCCCTTCAAAGGTGGTGAAGACATCCGTGTCATTTTTGAGATCGGCAAACCTGTTTTCATGGAGGTAGCCTTTCCCACCACATGCTTCTCGACATTCCTGTATGACTGCGGTGGTCAACCAGGTCGCTTTGGCTTTCAGACCTGCGGCAAGGGTTTCTATCTCCCTTGTTTCTTTAGTGCCTGCCGTATAATGTTCAGCGAGGTTTTGAAGCCCAAAATGATAAGCATAGACCCTGGCGAGCAACGGTATTAATCTTTTCTGATGGCTCGGGTAGTCAATGATTGGAGTTTCCTCGCCTGTTCGACCCTTTTCAAACTGGCGCCGTTCGAGGCTGTAGCGCAGTGCGATAGTCAATGCTGTTTTTGATGCGCTGATACCGATGAGCCCTACAGATATCCGACCGACAACAAGAGCGCCAAGCATTGTGAAAAAGCGTTTGGAGTCATTTTTTATGGAACTGTTGTATTTCCCGTCTGAGCCTATAGAGGCATATTTGTCAAGGAGGTTTTCGACAGGAATACGCACCTTATCAAACCATATCCGGCCATTGTCCACACCATTCAGGCCCATTTTGTAACCACAATCTTCAATCCGGATGCCTTCGAGGAGCAGTCCGGATGAATCCCTCAATGGAACCAGAAAACAATGAACACCATGATTGACATCACCCACATGGAATTGGGCAAAGACGGCAGCCATGCTTGCGTGAAGTGCATTGCCAATGTATTCCTTGCCCGATTGTTCATCTGGTGACTGAATGAGGACACGACGATCTGCGTGATCGTATGTGGCTGTTGTTTCTAAATTTTTAACATCAGAGCCATGCCCTGTTTCCGTCATGGCAAAACAACCCAGAAGTTCTGCCTTGTGCATGGCTTCCAGGTATTTACGATGGTGTTTTTCTGTACCCAACATGTAAATGGCGTTTCCAAATAATCCAAACTGAACGCCAAATTTGATTGTGAGACTCAAATCAGTGAAGCCAAGCATTTCAAAAATCGCAATATGATGACCGGCCTTCTCGAAACCGCCGTATTTTTCCGGGAAGGCATAAGCACTCAGCCCCTGATTGGCCAAAGTTTTGACCTGTTCCAAAACATGTTGTCTGTGATCTTCTTTTACAGGAAAATGCCTGATGGCAAACATCGGATCTGCCAAGAGTGTTCGCATTTTGTTTTTAATTTCCCGGTAGGAACCATCGAGAACCAAAGACATTTCTCTATGGTCAAAACTGCATTCCCGGCAAAAAGCAGGCAACTGCCCCGGTCCCCCGATAAGTGTAGTGAAGGCATTCAGGCTTTCCTGGCTTAGTCCCAGTGAATAGCTGATGTCCTCGAGTGCAGCTTTAGTTTCCCTGTTGCCCCAGTCATGGCCATCGGCATGCCTTTGAATCTTGTTGGCCATCATCAGGCCCATGTCCACAATTGTGGTTTTATCGGTCATTGAAAAGTCGTGCGTATAGTCCCTTATAGCTGATCGCCAGATTCTGAACTGATGGGCATCAGGGGGATTTTTAGGATCGCTCCAATGAATGAGATAAGCTTTTTCATCCTTTGTTAAAAATGGAAAGTCGTTGATCTTTTTATGGATCAGCCGGATTTCAGAAGGACTGAGCACGCTGTCTGACCAGCCGACATAAAATAAAGGGAGGAACCCGATAATACCAGGTGTCAGGTTTTTTTTGTCAGGTTTGATCATGGTGATGGATTTTTCCAGAAGTAAAAATTGTGATCGGAATCAAGTTCAAATCCAGTTGTCCTGTAAAGATTATTGCCTATGACATTGGACTTTTCTGTTTCCAATTGCACACCGGCACCTTGGGTTTCTGCACAAAGGCTCTTGGCTTTTTCAATAAATAATTTAGAGATGCCATTTCCACGATATTCTCTGTCAACAAAAAGATCGTTGAGAGTCCACAACCTGGCCATCCGGGTTGATGAAAGGGTGGGGTAGAGCTGAACAAATCCGACCATTTTGTTGTCGTGTTCGGCAACAAAGATCACAGCATCACCACGATGCAATCTATCCTTTAAAAAATGCCGGGCACCTTTCAGGTCACTTGGGTATCGATAGAATATCCTGTAACGATCAAACAAAACAGCAAGTTGATCCACATCATGTTTGCCTGCCTTGCGGATCGTTGTTGTCATTTGGTTTTAAGCTTATTCCTGGTTTGGTGACTCTCCATGGCCAACTCTATCAATTGGGTGATCAACACTTTTTGAGGTATACCCGTGTATTCCCAAAGCTTGGGATACATGCTGATATTTGTAAATCCCGGGATTGTATTGATTTCGTTGACAATGATCGTATCGTCCGGTTTGAGAAACATATCCACTCGAGCCATGCCTGAACACTCAAGGACCCTGTACGTTTTCAAAGCTGTTTGTCGGACCATCTCAGCCTGCTTGTCATTAAGTTTTGCCGGGATCTCAAGGATTGCGCCCGTTTCATCAAGGTATTTGCTTTCGTAGGAATACCATCCCTTTTGGGAGATGATCTCACCCGGAATGGAAGCTTTGGGATGCTCATTTCCCAGAACGGCGCATTCGACTTCACGGCCGATCACCTTTGCTTCTACGATCACCTTGGTATCATATTGAAAGGCATACTGCAATCCATTATCAAATTCACTTTTTGACCTGGCGAAAGTGATGCCTACAGAAGACCCGAGGTTGGCAGGTTTAATAAACACCTCATTGCCCAGACTTTTGGATACGTGGTCATACGAGAGTGGGGCATTATCTGACCTGCGGAACAACAGCCAAGGGGCCACTCCGATGGCGCTGTCCCTGAGGATCCTTTTCATGATATCTTTATCCATCCCAACTGCAGAGCCGAGGATGCCACACCCGACGCAGGGGATATTGGCCAGTTGGGCAAAACCCTGAATCGATCCATCTTCCCCGTAGGATCCGTGGAGGACAGGAAAGATCACATCAATGGAGGCAATCGTATTTCCCGAGGTTAAAGATATAACGGCTTTGCTGTCAGTGTTTTGGGAAATCAAAACGGGATTGGATTCAGCACTGAGGCTTATTTTTCCGGGATCATCAGCATTGAGGATCTTCATGGAATCGGCATTGTAGTGCCACTGCCCCTCCTTGTCTATGCCGATGAGGACAGGTTCAAATTTTTCGGTGTCGAGAGACTGGACGACATTTCTTGCTGAAAGCAAAGAAATTTCGTGTTCGGCAGAACGTCCTCCAAAAACAATGGCAACTTTAATTTTTTGTTTACTCATGTTATATTTGACAAAACAGATTTATCAATTTTAATGAATCCCTTCTCGGTCACTTCACCTGTTTGAATGAGTCGTTTCAATCTTTTTATGTTTGAATCAGACCATTGGTGAATGTTCTTCCTCGGCACAAAACGCATGGCATATTTTTGGTCATCCAAGCCTCTTTTCAGGTTGTCCACCCAGCCAAAACAAAGGGCCTGATCAAGGGCTTCGGTAAAGGTCAACCCCTTGATGCCGGATTTCTTTTTATACAAAACGACCCACATAGTACTTGCAGTATGACTGTATTTCACCATCCACTTCCGCATGGCTGATTTATTTTCAAAGAATAGCAAGGGGTGATCATCCATTAATGTAAGATAATCATTTAGTCTGTCAGAGTCATCTGAGGACTGTAATATCTCCGATAATTGTTTCTGTTGCCCCATCTGTGAACCTGACCTCGATGCGATAGATATACACACCCGGCACAACATAGGACTGGTTATAGGTCCCATCCCATCCATTGGCAGGATCATTGGGTTGGGATTCATTGTTTTGTTTGAATATGATATTGCCCCACCTGTCATACACTTCAAATACAGACACTGACTCAATGAATTGATCTGTTTGAACATAGAATATATCGTTGTTCCCATCCCCGTTAGGGCTAAAGACCGTTGGAAGGAAGATGTCTTTAACGACCCTGACCCGCAGTGTGATGCATTCATCGGCAATACAACCATTCAGTGTAGTGATCTGCACACAGTAGGTGGCGAACTCACCCGGGTTGACGGCAATTGTAAGACAGGATGATGGAGGACCACTGCAAAGGGATATACCATTTTCAAACCATTCTACTGCAGACACACTGTCTGAGGTTACAGAGGGAACAGCAGTGATTTCATAATCTTCAACGTAGTAATCAAAATCCATGTCTTCACCTGCATCCACAGTCAAAAGCGGAGGTTCTGATATCAGGATATTACTGTATCCGGATGTGCAACCGTTGCTATCTGTGACCCAGATATTATAGGCGCCAGGTGACAAATTAGAATATACGGTTTCGGTTGATGTGATGTTGTTCAGTGATATGGTGTACGGCGGTGTGCCACCCGTGAGTTCTGTCAGAGATATTGCACCTGCATTTGCCTGGAAGCAAGGGGAATTTTGTACTGTGAAATCAAATACCGGTATTTCCTGGCTTGCACGCACCTCGACGGTATCCCGCTGTGAACATCCTGTCATTGTGTTCTGGACGGTCAGGAAGAACAGGCCTTCAGCGGTAATATTCTCGATGTTTGGACCCTTTTGATTGGAAAGATCAATGCCCTCTTGAGTTTCCCACGTATAGGATAGGTTTGGATCGGGAGGTATGTTATGACCGATGGATACCGCATTCTCTTCGCATGTCAGGATCTTGTCTTCGCCGGCATCAGCATTCGGCAAGGCATGGATTGTCACAGAGACTACTTCTTCGCTTGTCGGGCAGGGCATTATACCGGCAACTGAATACAAAAATGAATAGATCCCTGGTGCCTGGTTTGATGTGTTAAATACGTTATCCTGGAATCCATTCCCGGTTGAGGGATTGACGGAGGTTTCAAACCAGGTGCCATTTACATCTTCTCCATCCAAGAGTTCATCCAGGAAAATGGACTGAGGCTGGTCGGCGCATAGTTCGAAGTTACTTCCCAAACCTGCATATGGAACCTGGATGATTTCGATTTCGACTTGTTGTGAAGCATCGCAGTCTATAGCGGGTGTTTCTGAAAGTGTGTATGTGAAGGTGTATACTCCACCTTCAATGCCTGTCACATTAAATCCGGATAAGCCTTGTAATACTATGGACTGAGGGCCTGATGAAAAAGTCCAGCTGCCCTGTACAGTACCGGGCCCTACCAGTACTCCCAGGTCAATATATCCACTGTCATTACAAAGGGGATCGGCAGGAAGGATATTGATTTCAGGGCAACGGCAATCGATTATCTCTACCAATGATTCCACAGATACTTCCGGACATGCTGCATTTGACGGTGAGCTTGTAAAGACAAAGGAATACGTACTGCCGGGCACTTCTCCTTCAAAGCATACCCGGGTGATGTCATTAAAGCTGCCCGTAAAACCTGGGGGGGCTGACCATAGTCCATTTGCACCAGTCACAAGGCCATTGAAATCCAGGCATACAGGTGCAAGAACACTTGTCGTATTGCACACGATGGTGTCAAGGACATGGGTGATCTGGTCCTGGGCGAGGATCTCAACTGCAATGTCTTCTTCAACAATGCACCCATCCGGACTTTCAGATGAGAGACTGAATAAAAATGTATAGATGCCTTCCGGTAAGCCGAATACTTCAAAATTCGATTGATCTTCCAGGTTGACTGTGATGGGGCCACCAATGAAAGTCCACGTTCCTTCGCCAGTCTCGCTCGTTGGCAAACTGTTCAGATCGATCCCAACGTCTGTGTTGCACAATTGTGGTGGAGCAATGAATTCTAAAGTGGGGCACCTACAATCCTCAATCGTCAATGTAAGTTCGCCAACCTGATCTGTGCAGGGAAAAATGGCTGTATTGGTCGTAAAGAGCAAGACGTGTGTCCCTGGATTTTGGCCTGCAAAATTGATTATCGTGCTGTCTTCAAAAATACCGGGGAAATTTCCGGGGAATGACCATGAGCCTGTGCTCCCATTGGTGAGTGTGTCCAGATCGATATGGGTGGGAAAGGGGGTGACATCTGTGCCATTGCATACAGTGACAGCTTCTGTGATTGACACCTGCGGTTCGGGATGGATTGATATTTCGACAGTTGTGAAGTACGGACAATTACCTCCAGGGGGAGATTGAAGGACAAATGACACGGTATAAATGCCTGGAAGAACACCGGAAGGATCGAGCAGGGATCCGACGACATTAATCGATCCCGGTCCTGTTGCAGTCCAGGCACCCTCAAGGTTTTCAGGATTGGCCAGGTAATCATTGAGATTAATGATTTCACCGTCAGTGCACAGGTCTTCTATGACATTGAGATTGAAAACAGGGCATGCGCAATCCATCACTTCCACAATAATTGAATCTTCTATGTCTGTGCATGGTGGTTGGGCTGATGAGGTACTGTATGAAAATGTGTACAGGCCGGGGGTGATGCCGGTAAAATCAACTGTGTTGTCCAGTCCGGGCTCGAGGGCGGAATTACTTGAACGCCAGGTTCCTGGGGATGCAGTGACAATAAAGTCATCAAGATCGAGGACGACAGGGCCATTTCCCGTGTCAATATTGCATGCCTCTCCCTGATCAAACAATTCTAATTCAGGTGGTGCGTAGAGGTTAAAAGTCGTGGATAAGCTGGAGGGGCAATTGCCTAGAGGTGGTTCGTCCAAAAGATAAGTCAAAGTGTATTGACCGGGACTTCCATTCGACAGGTCTATAAGTGAATCGTTGAGAATTCCTGTGACGGGACCTTCAAGGGACCAGGACCCCGGGATGTCTTCGGGGTTGTCAAAGTATGTCGTGACCACAATGTCTTCGCTTGTTATACAAAATGCGGGAAGAGGACCGAGGGAAATATGGGGACATGCACAATTCACAACTTCTATGGATAAATTTTGGGTTATGTTACTGCATGGCGGTGATATGGCATCCGATGTTGTGAATTCAAAATTATAGCTGCCCGGATCCAGACCAATGAAGTCGACTACATTTTCCTGGTCAATAACAATACCTGTTTCACTAGATGACCAAATACCGGTGGCCGGTGAAAGCAGCAGCGTATCCAGGTCAATACAGACTGGACCACTTTCAGTGTCTGCATTACAGGCAAAAACATCATTTTGGAATATAACGACTGGTGGTGAAACTATATTAACAGGTACATTAATTTGTGTCGTGCAAGCCGGTGGAAATTCGCCTGTAAGTTGGAATTCCAGGCTGTACTCTCCTGCTGTAGCATCTTGTTTAATAATGAGTGTGTTGTTATTCTCCAGGTTCAATCCATTGATATCAGGTCCTGAAAGGATGGACCATGTCCCTGTTTCTGATGAATTCACGAGGGAGGACAACAAGATTGTGTCTCCCGATGTGCATCCGGAACTTGTTGATATCGCATTTAACTCAGGGCAGGAACAATCGCTTACACTCACAACAAAGTTATAGACCTGGTTCTCACACGGAGCAGTGGCACCGGTTGTCTCAAAAGTATAACTGTAGTCGCCTTCAGGAAACCCGGTAAAGTCTACTGAGGCCGGATCGACAATTATAAATCCGTTTCCATCTGACCAATTACCATCGGTCAGCTGAAAAGTCGTAAGATCAATGATCGTAGAGTCGAGTCCAGTATTGATATTGCATGCCGAGGTGGAAACTGCGTTTAATGCGATCGGTAAAGGTTCAAATTCTGATACTGTCGCAATAGTGCTACCGGAGCAAAATGATGTGGAATCGCCTATGGAAACATAAAGTGTATAAATTCCTCCCTGGGTTACAACTGCATTCTGAACTGTCGACAGGGTATCACCATGACTATCACTCCAGATATAGACATCGAATCCCGCTCCAGCGTCCAGGAGGATCGTATCTCCGGTACATAAGTTGGCATCTCCCACGAATGGATTCAGTGTGCCGCTTTCGCTGATCGTGACAAAAGAGGTATTTGTACATCCGTATTCTGTGGTGACTTCAAGATGATATAATCCTGTATCTGTAACAGAGATCGTTTGGCCATAAATCGAATCCTGGAATGGCCTTGTCCACAGATATGTGAATGTATCTTGTCCCAGGGCTGTGAGTTCAGTCGCGCCACCTGGACAGAATGATGTGGATCCGGTGATGATGGCATCGGGAATGGGATGGACAATAATCTCCACGGAATCTGAAATCTGGCAAAGTGTGACCTTGTCTTCAAGGAGGATATATATGGTTGTCGTATCCAGCGGCGCTATTGTAATATCGTCATCTTCTTCGCCTGTACTCCATGTGATGTAGGAGTAGACATTGTCATTTTCAATACTGATGGTGACGGGTTCACCACTGCAGATGGTGTCTGAAGGGATCACACTGATGATGGGATCGGGCACATCGAATATTTCAATATTGAGGTAGGAGGGGCACCCGTATTCGTCCACACCTTCCAGCGTGTATATGCCTGGGTCTCCGATAAAGGCATCTATGAAATTGCCGTCAACCGGACCTGCAATATCTTCACCTTCTTCATCGAATATGGTGAATGTGGCCGGATCGATCTCGTAGTTTCCACCGAGCACTTCGAAGACATTGCCGCCTTCATCAGGGTAGCATAAGGTCACTTCAAAATATAGTTCAGGTCCGACTTCAATGGTGAATTGGAATTCAGCAGAGAAATCGCAACCATATTTATCGATAACGATCCCTACCACTGTGTATATACCGGACTCGGATCTCTCTTCATCGATGATCACAGTTTGTTGGTTATTCCCATTGGCGAAAGCCAATCCTCCCGGGTTGGAATACCATTGATATGTGTATGGGCCATAACCGATATCCGGATGCTGAATCTCAAGAGAAGCAAGTTCTTCGTTTTCATCGATACACACCACTTCTTCATCACCCTCAATTTCGGGGGTCATGATGTTGAGTATGGTGTATTCAAACTCCGATTCAGCTGTGCATCCCAGGTCATCGGTGACAGTAACAGCAAAAGCATAGGATCCTGGTGAAGTTCCAGCCACAAGCGGAAGACTGACACTTGGTTCGGTCGACATATCCAGCCATTGATACATTAACCCTGATTCTGTGCCACCTGTGACTTCCGGGACAATGGTTAATTGGTCCCCAAAACAGATATTGTATTCTTCTTCGAATGTGACAAACATGTCCGGGTAAACAGCCACTTCCAATTCCAGAATTGGTCCCTGGCAGAATGAAAAATCCTCCGCTATAGTGGAAATTTCATAAGTCACGAACTGTACTTCGTCTGTCAGGTTGGTCAGAAGGTCTTTCAGAAGGCCTGAGCCGCCAGTGAAAACCTGGAATTCTGTGCCCTCGATATTTGGATTTGTCAGAGGGATAACCTGGATGTCAACAGTTGATCCATCTATTGTGGAAAGGTCAATGTTCAGACTTTCATCATTGCATAATTCGGGAATACCGGTGTATACAGTTTCCACGAGGGGCGTACAATCGATTTCTCCTTCAAAAAAAGCGGGTGTGTCAAAAGCGCAAGTGGCACTGATATCGCAGCCTGTTTCACCATCCGCAAAAGTGAAGAAAGTTATATCCAGGTCTGAAAAACCGGAGGTGGAACAATTCGTAAAGTCATCAACGGTTTTGACCTGCAGGTCAAAACATATTGTCACGCTTTGAACAGTATTACAGGAAAATGACCCGAGTCCCAGCATATTATCCGGATCTCCATCGTTGGCGCATTGAAAATCCGGTCCAAAGGAAACAGCCCACCAGCCGCTGGGCATAATGTCTCCCGGCGACAAACCTCCATTTCCATATTCGAGGCCTAAATTGCCATTGGGAAGAGTGATCAAATCGACAAATGGATTGTTGACATTGTAGTCTACTGAACCCTGTTTGAGCCATTCCCACTCGATGCCCGGGTCCGCATTTTCTATCGGCATGGCATCGAGGTCCCACCCTTCTCCTATGACCGGAATGATGCCCTGCAAAAACTGGCAATTGTTGCCAAAAGGTGGAGGGGCAGTACTCACCAGGTAATTGAGGATATAACAAAAATGCACGATCTCTCCCGGACAAAACGGACCTTCCGGCGGGGCTTCCTGTATTTCCCTGGACGAAACGATGGTTGCAGAGACCACACAATCCGTGAATTCTTCGAATGTCGCGACACAAATTTCTATATCACCGGGGTCACCGGTGGTCAGTTCCAGCCTGATCCAGTAAATTGAATTGCCCGAAACGCCAAGATTTACCGACAGGTCCGGCGAGCATTCAACAGTCGTTATAGTCAGATTGTCACAATCAGGACCTTCAAAGACTGTCAAGGTGTGCTCAAAATCAACATTAGCTTCAATAAACATGGAAGACGCTTCATTGTCAGTCCTGACCTGGACCCAGGTAGAATAAGCACCGCAATC
>JBFKJL010000056.1:0-11448 GCA_041631795.1 Saprospiraceae bacterium
ATTTCTGTAAATGTATTCCCTCCGTCCTGTGATCTTTTTAATTGGTATATATAAGGTCCGGGATTTTTGATGGTGTCAAGGTCTTCGGAGACAGGTTTAATCCAGCGTACGGTTATCTTGCCGTCGATCATATCTGTGTCATCCACAGTGACGTGGGTGATCAAAGGTAAATCCTGGTCCAGCTGGAAGCAGACCTCCATGGAAGGTAGGCTTTCAACAATATTATAGGGATTTCCGGATGGAGTGGTTCGCGCAAAATTAGCCAGGATGCGATAGCAATAGATCTTGGATTTAAGCACATCAAAATCCTCATGGACGTAACGGGTGCCATTATTTTCTGTGGTGATGTATTCAATTCTTGTGTACCCCTTGCCGGCGAGACCATTTTCACAGCTATCGGCCTCAAATGGATTGCTCCCGGATTTTCGCCAGACTGAAAATCCTAGGAAGTAATCATCATCAGCATCTTCGCAGGCATAAGGCAGGGCCCAGTCAATCCTGATGGAATTATTTTGCCCCTGGCCCCGGACATCTTCGGGAGGCGGGCCAACGACCCTTATTCGAACAGTTTTGAGTGTGGCCAATCCGTTTGTTTCAGATATATAGTTATCCACAGCCCTAAAAACGATTTGGTAAGCATGATCAGAGATATGGATGCATTGCGTTTCCCAGACAAGTTCGGCATTGAGTGGCGACGCCTGGTAACCGTCAGGGCCGATATAGATCGCGGGTTGTATCTCTACCTGGAAGGGTCCTCCGGTAGCAGATAATTTGACAAGTTGAAATGAATCCGGATCTGTTACTGTAACAGGCAATCGCAGCGTTTCTCCTGCAATTATGCAGATTTCTTCTTCGACTTCTATGGATGGAGGCCTGTTTTCACATAAGTCCACAAATATCTGCATGTCCCGCACTGTGCTGTTGATCAGCACACCCTCCCTGTATTCATTGATCCTGATAGCAATATTGTACTCGCCTGGATTTTGTGGGCTTCTCCATGTAAAATCACCAGTCCTGGCGTCCAGGGATATCTGGTTCATAGGACCTGGATTGATCTCATCTGGATACACGTACCCGGGTACATTGACACCGAGATCCTGAAGGGGTACGATCAGTTGGTAGGACAAGCTGTCACCGTCCGGATCAAAAGCATTGGGATTATGGATGAACGGCTGTCCTGCACAAGCAAAATCAATGGGTGGCTGGAGCAGCACAACCGAACTGTTCAGTCCCTGGAATTGTGGGTTGAGGAAGCTGAAGGTTGTCTCCACATAAAATGGAACATCAACGGAATTTGGAAAGTTGACATTCAATATATCATTGACCCTGTTGGGATCCCGGAAAGACAGGGTATAGGTGGCGCGGCCGGGGTAGGTGTGTTCTGCGATGTAGTAATTGATCTTTATATCTTCACCCGGGATGACTTCTCCCTGCCCATTTCCATTGGCTCTCAGGACAAATTCACTTTTCCCGTCACCCCAGAATAATTCGAGACTATCTCTGTCTGCCGCTGTCGAGCTGGCCTTCGTATAGGTTGTGATCGTGGCGCGGATTGTGAGTGGGCCTATCTGCTCATAAGTGATTTCACCGGCCCTGTTGTGTGTGGACCAGGCAGTGCCGGCAGTGAGGCAGAAAATAAAAAGGAGAATTTTTTCTTTAAGTCCCAATAATCAGAATTTGTAATAACTAAATTATATAAAAAGCAAAAGTGTTTAAAGGTCTGTTACATTTCTTTCAGACAATTGAGGAGACTTTCCTTCCAAAAAGGCATTTTAAATTGAAATGTCCTCAGAAATTTATCATTTGAAAGGATACTCCACGGCGGCCTGGGTGCTGCAGCATTGAATTCCTCAGAAGAAATATCGTGCACTTTGCACTTGAGACCTGAAAATTTAAATATGGTCCTGGCAAAATCAGCCCAATGGACCTGTCCTTCGCTCGTCAGGTTGTAAATGCCCTTGTACTGTTGATTATTGGGCTCATTTTCCAACCTGTGAATGATTGCGCAAACTGCTTTGGCAAGGTCAAGGGCATAAGTGGGAGAGACGATTTGATCAGATACAACACTGACCTCTTTTCTTTCTCGCCCCAGCCTGAGCATAGTTTTGACAAAATTATGGCCAAACGTAGAATAGACAGCTGATGTGCGCAGGATGATATAATTCCTGTCAGAATGCTCTATCGCTTTCTCACCGGAGAGTTTTGACTGGGCATAGATGCCTTGGGGATGCGTTTCATCAGTTTCGACAATAGGCCTCCCGGGATTGTGGTGATATAGGTAGTCCGTCGAGAAATGAATCAGGGTTGTATGTTGATTCATGTAATTGACTATGTGCCTGGGGCCGTCTGCATTGATGGCGAAGGCTGTTTCCTTTTCTGATTCTGCTTTATCTACGGCAGTGTAGGCTCCTGCATTGATGATGTAGTCATAGTTTTTTTGTTCCAAAACGCGTTTGATCATATTCTTCTTTCCGAGGTCGAAGTGGCGTCTTGTCATGAAATCAAATCTCCACAAAGGGTACCTCAAGGCTATTTTTTGAATCTCGCTCCCCACTTGACCGGACGCCCCGGTAATTAGAATATTTGGTTGCATATATTGATGGATTATATGTCTCGATGCATGAATAATCTGTAAGTAATAATCAGGAATATCACAGCATATATTGACGCGATCATCGCGGCTTCACCATAGGATAACAGGAAACTGAATGGCAGTGTTTGATTGGGTATGGCTTCAGCGAAATAAAACAATGGGAACGGCATCAAATCTTCCGTCGCATTCATCGGATAATAATTGATCAACCCAGACTCATGGATTTTGTAATGCACAACCCACCGCAATATAAGTTCGATGACAAGAACATATGTTAAATAGAAAAAGACAGCCAACCCTGACTTTCTGAAAAGAAATGCTATGAAAAGTGCAAAATTGAGATAGGAAAAAGACATGAGAAAAAAGCGCGGGATCGCCATATCATTGGAAAAAGCTTGATCGTATGAAAAACTGCCGGCATTGTAAACACCAGCGGCAACTGTGATGATGGTATAGTAAAGTGTGGCAAATATTGCAAGAACAACAATGACGGCATATTTGGACAAGAAGAATTTCTCGCGTGTGAGTCCGCAGATAATATTTTGTCGCATAGTCTTGTTGGCCACCTCTGTTGTGACCAGGTAAATGGCCAGGACGCCGAGAAAGAAGAAGACCAGCCAGTTGCCCGCATAACCCATATAATCCCAGACCGTCGGGAATTCGAAAAAGACAAAATTTCCGGGAAGAAAATCTGGGACTTCCTTGATTTGCGTGCTTGTAAACAGTGTGCTTGGAAAGAAAATGACAAAAAAAAGGAAAAGAAGGTTGATGATGACGTTCTTCCTAAATTTTAGGTATTCGAGATTTAACAGGTTGATGAGGGTCATGTCATTGGTTTTTTGTTATTTCCAGGAATTCCTCTTCCAGCCTTCGTTTCCTCGATACAAGGTGGGTCAGAGTGATGCCATTCCTGAGGGCGTTCCTGTTGAGCTCGGCCACGTCGGTGTCCTCTTCAACCGTGCATTCAAAGTGATTGTCTTTAGTGCTTAAGGCAGTGAGGGTGGGCAGACTCCTGAGATATTGTTCGAGCTTGACCATATCATTGCTGGCCACTTCAACAGTGATATCATTCGAAAGGATGGAGCCTACAGGTCCCGTGGCCAATAACCGTCCCTGCTTGAGAATGGCGACGTGAGAACAGATCTTTTCGACTTCGGCCAGGATGTGGCTTGCCATAATAACGGTTTTCCCCATTTTTGAAATGTCAAGTAATGTTCTCCTCACCTCCGAAATTCCTTCGGGGTCCAGTCCGTTTGTAGGTTCGTCAAAGATCAGGACTTCAGGATCGCCAATGAGGGTGGCAGCAATCGCCAGTCTTTGTTTCATGCCCAGGGAATACGTACTGAACTTGGATTTTCTTCGGTCGGTCAGTTTGACGAGATCAAGCAATTCGTCAAAGGATTGTTTTTCCGATGATTTGATCCGACGGACAATCTCAAGATTATCGTCTGCATCAAGGTAGGGATAAAAATTTGGCGTCTCCAGGATAGACCCTATTTTTTTCCTGGGATTCCTCCCCAAAGTATTTTCAAACCATGTGTATGAGCCTGAATGTGGTCGGAGAATTCCCAGGATGAGGCCAAGAGTTGTCGTCTTCCCACTGCCATTCGGTCCGAGAATTCCCATAACCTGGCCTTTTTCCACTTCCAAATTGAGATTTTCCACTGCCTTTATTTTGCCGTAGGATTTGCTGAGATTATGAATGGAAAGAACTGTCATCAATGCCTTTTGAGGATAAATATAAGTTTTCAATTCTATTCCCGACGCTTATCATAGATGAACATGACCATCCGCTTGATCAAACCCTTTTTTGAGCCTTTTAATGATTTTCTCAATGCCCAGATCCCAGGTGTTGAATTCTGTAAATCTTCGGAGTGACAATTGCGCCATCTCTTCACCCAAGGACCGATCTTTGATGATTGTTGACATTTTTTCAAAACAATCATCCACATTAAGGGGGTCGAAATATTGTGCAGCAGAATGTCCAACTTCGCGCAAGGCGGGAATATCTGAACAAAGCACTGGGATCCCGTATTTAAATGCAAATAATACAGGTATACCGAAGCCTTCATAGATTGAACCCTGAATGAATAACTTCGCCTTTGAGATCAGGGCATTGAGGGCGTCATTGTCAAGGTAACCCTTTAAAATGATCCTCTCCCTGTATGGGCTTTGATCAATATAATCTAAAAGGTCATGGTATTTCCATCCTTTTTTTCCAACGATGTAGTACTTCAGTTCAGGAAAATGGGTAGACGCCTTTTCAAAGGCTTTGACAATTGTAATGTAATTTTTTCTTGGCTCGATGGTTCCGACCGACACGATGTATTCTTCTTTATCAACAGACGCCTTGTCATTGAGGACCGTCAGTTCCGGGAGAAGGACAGGGTGGGAGATGATGATCTTGCCAGGGGAGACGTCCGCATATGCCATGACATCGGACTTGGTGGTCATTGAGTTCACAATGATAAAATCCGAATGCCGTATGATGCCTGGCAGAAATAGCTTTTGTGCATAAACACTTGCCCTGTCATGAAAATCAGGATGGTGAACCGGGGTCAGATCGTGGATGACAGTTGCCGTAAGCATCTTTTTACCGATCCGAAAGGGGCCAAAATGGGCCATCTCTATGACGAGATCCGGGCTGATCTGGCGGACAGCCTTAGGTATGGATGTGAAATATCTTAGCCGGTAATGCAAAGGTATATCCTTCCTGATGGGCACAATGATTTGTTTGACATTCAATTTATCAAATCTTTCAGGGACAATGATGCTGACTTCAATGGCCGGGTAGAGATCAACAAAGCGCTTGATAAACTGGAAAGCGTAATAATGAATACCTGCACTTTGGGTGACCAGGCAATCCGCTATGAACACAACCCTAGACATGTGATTCTGCGAGTCTGGTGTAAAGATCAATGTATCCTCTGACTGTTTCGTCGAGGGGATACCTTTTTTCTGGTTTATATGCCCAACGTCCCATGTAGGCATCTTCCATTTTTCTTGCCAGGTTGTCGGCTGTAAACGCATCCATAAGGAGATGTTTACCGGAAACAACTTCCTTCAGTGCGCCTCTCCCCGATGCAATCACGGGTGTCCCGAGTGCCATGGACTCTACGGCAGAATAACAAAAACCTTCACTGTACGAGGGTATGACAACGGCATGGGACTGCCTGATTTTTGTACTCAAATCTGCATAGGAGAGATGATTGGATATGTGTACATGATCCGTCAATCCCCCGGCATCGATGAGCTGGATGATCCGACGGTAAAAACCTCCGGGTTCAGTTGGGAGGACAATCTCAAACCTGGCCGGCAAGCCCTTGCGGATGAAGAGTGCCATGGCATCGATAAGGATATCCAGCCCTTTCGATATCCCGAGACGGCCAAAGTAAAGAAAAGTGAATATTTCATTTTTAGGGGCCGGGGCCTCGGTTTTAAATTCATCATAGTTGATCCCGTTGTGGATGGTTGTAATTTTCTGAGGGGCAATCCCGGATGCCTTCAGTCTGTCTTCCATGGCAAGGGACACTGCAATAAATTGTGAAAAAGGAAGCCTGAGAAGAAATTGCTCAAAAATATAGTGCAGGGCGAGGACAATCTTATTCATGAACGGGAGGCGGAACCACAGCTTACCCCAGACTTCATGGAAAGTGATGATCACTCGTTTCCTGGCAAGTAAAGCAGCAAAAAAGGCCGGGACACCGGCGTTGTAAGAAGTTGTGTGGATCAAATCAGCTTTTCGCGCATACTTTAAACAAGGGAAAACGGCAAAGAAAGTGAAGAGGTATCGATTGAAAAAGGGTAGACGCCTGATCTCGACCCCATTGATATTGTCTGTTTTAGAAAGTTTTCCTGTAAAATTATTGGTCAGGACAGTAACCTCATGTCCGCGATGGACAAGGGACTCTGCCAACGATTTGAACAGCGTTTCAACTCCACCGATGTGGGGATAAAAATTTTCCAGGATAAACAAGACTTTCATTCATTGTCGTTTTCCGATTCTTTTTTTTCCTGGTTTTCAAGGGCAATCCTGCGCACAAGTTCCGTGATCTGACGGTCCATTCTGTCCATGGATGATGAAAGGTAAAAAACAAGGAGGAAAAGGAAACCCAGTGCCACGAAGATAATGGCATTGATATGGCTCTTGAACCCGAGGGCTTCAGCGACTGAAAAAGAGATTAAATCAGGAAATATCGCGAGGACTGTTATCACAATCCAAAACAATAGCCATATGACAGTACCAAAGAGTAATCGCTTGTTAGCACGGAATTGTGCAATGATCCGGTACATGAAAAAAATGGCGATCAGGGGTACCAGCCACTGGTAAATTTCTAATTGTATTTTTAAGATCAAATCACCTTCATTAGATGGCTAAACAAAATCCATATTAATATCCTGCAAAGATAGAGCCTAATATCATTCGGCATACAGCTAATTTATATTAAAATTTTTAATAATTCATTGACTCCTTTCGTTGCTGTGTTTTGAATAATGACAGGTTTATTCCTTTTGCTCAAAGCGTAGGATATAAATGGCTTCGGGTCGATGTAAAATATTTTGCAATCGTCCGGTGCGAATTCAACCAGGCTTGCCGCGGGATAAACTTGAAGCGAAGTGCCTATAATGACCATCAGATCCGCTTGCTGCGTTTCCTGGATGGCCCGTGATAGTTCAGGCACCTCTTCTCCAAACCACACCACATGGGGACGCAGCTGATACCCCTTCTCACAGGTGTCTCCAAGTTTCAGGTCTTTTTTCCATTCATAGATGATTTCGGGATGTATTGTGCTCCGGACCTTGCACAATTCTCCGTGAAGGTGGATCACATGGGAAGACCCCGCCCTTTCATGCAGGTCGTCAACATTTTGCGTTATGACAATCGTTTGATAATGTTCTTCAAGGCTGACAAGATCTATGTGTGCGGAGTTAGGCTGGACGTTCAAAAGTTGGGCTCGCCGTTGATTGTAAAAGTCCAGAACGCGTCGAGGGTCGTTGTGCCATCCGATTGGGGAGGCGACTTCCATCACATCGTACCCTTCCCAAAGACCACCATGGTCTCTGAAAGTATTGATCCCGCTTTCGGCACTGACGCCTGAGCCTGTAAATATGACAAGTTTCTTCCTGGATGTCATTGTTGTTGAGAATGGGTTTGAATTTTTGTAAATGCCTCTGGAAGGTTGTCAATTATGTCTGATGCGATCATACTGTGCTGTCCTTTTTTGCGCGCTGCAATGTCACCTGCCATACCGTGCGCGTACACGGCGGCGCAGGCTGCCTCGACTGGGTTGAGCCCTTGTCCAAGCAGGGCCGTGATCATTCCAGTCAATACATCTCCACTTCCTGCTGTAGCCATGCCGGGATTGCCGGTACTATTAAAGTAAACAGTGCCGTCCGGAACAGCCACAGACGTATAGGCACCCTTGAGGACAATAATACAATCGTTGGCGGCGGCAGATTTTCGCTGCAGTTCAATTTTTTCATAATCATTGTCCCATCCTCCAAAGAGTCTCTTGAACTCTCCGGCATGTGGTGTCAGGACAGCTTTGGGTGGTATGTGTTCCATGGCATCCTTGTTTAAAGCCAGCAGATTGAGCCCGTCTGCATCTATGACGACAGGACACTGTATTTCGGATAGAAAAGTATAAAATGGCTTTCTTGTGGCCTCATTGAGGCCGAGACCACAGCCAATACCTATCGAATTGTAAATGTGGGGGGTGTCAAAACCGGTGATAAAATCACGGCCTTTCAGGACATGAGCCATGGCTTCGGGAACTGCAGTTTGTAAGGGGCCATACCCAGCCTCAGGAATACCACAGGTCAGCTTGCCTATACCTGACCTGAGGCAAGCCCTGGCAGCCAGGATAGCTGCACCAATCATGCCTTTCTGTCCGCAGAACAGGGCAGCGTGACCATAGTGCCCTTTGTGGGCAAATGGATGCCTTGCCCTGAAAACTGGTGCAATATCATCCTCAGTGATATAATGGTTTTGGGATTTAAATCCATTAAAATCATCAGAAAGCTGGATATCCAGGATATTGACCGTGCCTGCAAACAACTGGTTTTGAGGCAAAAGGAGGGAAAGTTTTGGGACCTGGAATGTCAACGTGTGGTCTGCCTGGAATATGGGCTCTTCAGAGAGTTGATCGCACATCAGACCAGAAGGCATATCTACAGCAACCCTGGTGGCTGCAGAGGCATTCATTAACCGAATCATCTCACCCAACTTCCCCTCGACGGGTCGTGACAAACCATAACCAAAGATTGCGTCAATGAGAATGTCAAATCCTGATAAAAGCTGGTCATCGGGCCTGCTTTCTAAGTGAATAAGGGCAATATCCCTCTTTGTGGACAGTCGTTGAAAATTCTGATCATTATCGGGACTTCGCGACCCAATGGTGCAATCGATGACAGTCACAGTATACATGGCATCCCGGAGCATCCTTGCAATGGCGAGTCCGTCGCCCCCGTTGTTTCCTGAACCGCAGACCACACCGATGTTCGGGGATCGGTCCGGAAATAGTTCTATAAACTTGTTTGTAAACGCGCGGCTGGCCCTTTCCATAAGTTCGTACGATGATATAGGGGTGTTTTCGATCGTGAATCGATCCCATTGAGCCAAATCTCTATTGTCAGGAATGATCATGATAAATTAACGGGCCATGATTTTCATATTAAATATTCTTAATATATAATAAATACCCAAACTCATACAACAATGTCAGTTAAAGATTTAAGAACTTTACTTGTAGGGTGTTGCACTTTCAAAGGTATCCGATTTTGATCTAATAGATTAGTATAATTTTTGCAGTAGGGTCTGTGTGAGAAATTTATTAGTCGTTGATAATCAATAATATATTGATTAATAGAGATTTATACTTGAGCATTTATTTTAATGTGTTTTTAATAAGAGTATTTTTTGTGAAAAATATATTTAGAACTTTTGTTTGTTTATTCTTTTTTTCAGGAATTTCTCTTGTCATGGACGGGCAGGATCTGCATTATTCACAGTTTTACAATGCACCCCAGACTGTCAATCCGGCCTTCACTGGTATATTTAATGGAGATCAACGGATCATGGCCTCTTACAGGGATCAGTGGCGGTCGGTGCCGGTACCATGGCAAACTGCCAGCCTGGCTTATGACCAGAAATTTTATCCCGGCTGGAGTGAAAAAGGCTTCTTTGGAGGCGGATTGTATTTTAACTATGACAGACAGGGTGATTCAAAGTTGAACCTGATCAACATCAACCTCAGCGGATCCTACACGAGACTTCTGAACACTAATAACGCTGTCACACTGGGTGTTGCCCTGGGATACGCATCTCGCGGATTTGACTTGGATGGATTGAGATGGGATAACGGATGGAATGGCGAATTCTTTGATCCCTCACTCGGTTCGGGTGAGAATTTTACATTTGAGCGATTTGGATACCTTGAAACAGCTTTGGGTATAAATTACAGATGGCAAAAATCTTCGAGAACAAAAATAGACCTTGGTGTCGGGGCATTTCACCTGACACAACCCGATGCAAAATTCTATGACAGGATCACCAACGAGAATTTACCGCTGAGGCTGGCATTTTCCGGAGTGGGGACGGTGCAATTGACGGATAAACTGGACTTGCAGTTGGATGTCCTTTACCAGGACCAGAGAACTTATGACGAATTGCTTTTAGGTGGTTATCTCAATGTGTACCTGAACGAACAGCGCGGTAGGGAAACCCAGGTCAGATTTGGAGCGGGCTACAGGACTTCTCAATCGCTGTATCCCAAGGTCGGTGTGGAGTACAGGAATATATTTGTGGCATTCAGTTATGACATTGATTTATCCGAGTTTAACCAGGCGACAAACAATAAGGGAGGGCCTGAAATTCATGTGAGATACATTATCAGGCATGTCAAACCCGGGAAATTTAAAATTTGTCCAATTTTCTAAATCCTCATGTAGATCAGATGAAAATGGAAAGAAGAATATTGACTACACTGGCTTTAATACTGGCCTTCCACGTTGGACAAGCCCAGTCATTTAAAGCTTTTGTAGATGCTGCCCGGGATGCGGAAATGTTGAACGACCATTACAATGCCATGTCCCATTATGGAGATGCCCTCGAATTTGACGAGGAAAACCTGGAGATACGCGAGCGTTATGCCAATGCAGCCAGACTTTTCAATGCCTATGAAATTGCAAAAGAGCATTACCTCTATGTCTTTGAGAATGATGATTCGGGGCGATTTCCCAATGTTGGATTCTATCTTGCAGAAGTCCAGCAGAAGACTGGTGCTTATGAAGATGCGAAACGCAACTATGAACTTTACCTCTCAGAACACGGCAGCGAAGATCCGTACCTGACTCAAAAGGCGGAAAAGGAAATTGCAGCCATTGATTTTGCCATTGAGAAAACAGAAAATCCCTATCCCGGCCGTAAAGTCACACGTATGGGTGAGAATGTCAATACCCCATATTCAGAATTCGGCGCTATCAAGCTGGATGACAAACTGTATTATTCTTCATTGCGTTTTGAAAAGGAAGAAAAATCCCGGGCTGTCAACAGGCTATTTGCCAAGATCCTGACTTCTGAAGATGGCCTTGGATCACCCGTTGAAGGTGATCTAAATGATAGCCCGCAACATGTGGCACACACTGCTTTTAATGCCAGCGGGGACAGACTTTACTACACCATTTGCGAATACCTCGAAGATCTCGACATCCGTTGCGACCTCTATTACAGGGATGTATTTGACAGGGATAATTTTGGCCCTGCCGTCCGATTACCGGACCATATCAATGCAGAGGTTCATACGAGCACCCAGCCCAGCATAGGATTTGATGCCCATCTTCAGAAAGAAGTGCTG
>JBFKJL010000057.1:0-11383 GCA_041631795.1 Saprospiraceae bacterium
AAAAGTCCATTTTATCATAGTCCTGGGTGGGGACGGAACCATTTTGTCGGCGACGACCATCATCAAGGATCTTGAGATTCCCATATTGGGCATCAATATGGGACGGCTGGGCTTTCTTGCCAGCATTGAACAACACAGGATAGACGAGGCTATAGACGATCTTTTGATGAAGAAGTACAGGATAGAAGAGCGATTTATGCTGGAACTGCTGTCTGAACCCCAGGTATTTCCAGGCCAAAACTTCGCGTTGAACGACTGTACGATTCTTAAAAGGGACAATTCATCAATGATAACAATACACACATATATAGATGATGTTTTTCTCAACGCCTACTGGGCAGACGGGTTAATTATTTCTACACCGACGGGTTCTACGGCATATTCATTAAGTTGCGGCGGACCCATTATGTTTCCCGAGTCAGACAATTTCATACTCACCCCGGTTGCCCCGCACAATCTCAATGTGCGGCCACTTGTCATTCCGTCAGATAAAACCCTAAAATTTTCAATCCAGGGCAGATCAGAAAACTACCTGTGCACCCTGGACTCGCGCTACGAAACAGTTTCATCAGGTGTCGACTTAATTATTAAGAAAAGCCCAATGGCCACAAAGCTTATCCTGTTGGAAAGCGAAAATTTCATAACCACGATCAGCAATAAGTTGGGTTGGGGTTCGGATAAAAGAAACCGATGATAATTTTGTTTGCTCATAACGGGACAACATACTTTTGTGATCTGTCGAAGCCGATTGACATTTCCATTAAGCTCGGCAATGGATTGGGCCCCAATGCATTCTATGCGCCGAGATATAAACAAGAGCCAGTAAAAACGGAAGCGTTCACCGGGGCAATAAACCAGGGTGGGGTGGTTAATTTCTACAATATAAAAATAAACCCCCACGGCAATGGCACACATACGGAATGTGTGAGCCACATTGAAGATCTTGATCTCGACATAGGCCAGGTCGTTGACGACGCTCATTTGATTGCCAGATTGCTGACCGTGGAACCTGAGATTATCGATAATGGTGACAAGGTCATCACAAAGAAGTCGCTCGGGACAAGTTTGTCGGATGCAGGTGTTCCAATGGCCCTGATCATACGGACGCGCCCCAATCCAAAAGGAAAAAAACAATATGATTATTCTGGCACCAATCCCCCTTATTTTTCTCCCGACTGTATAAGGGAAATCATACAAATGGGCGTCCGTCACTTGCTTGTAGATGTCCCCTCCCTGGACAGGGAAGAAGACGGAGGCAACCTTTTCGCCCACAAGGCGTTTTGGAATAAAGACAATAAGGACAGAGAATCCATGACGATCACAGAAATGATCTACGTGGAGAACTCGGTGAAAGATGGCATGTACTTGCTCAATCTTCAAACCCTGAACCTGAAACTTGATGTCAGTCCTTCACGCCCAGTTATTTATCAAATGAATGTAAAGTGAGCCTTTTATTAAACAATGGTGATTTAATTTTTAAATCTTTCCTTGAGCTCGGGGAAAGAGCTCACCATGATGTTGTGCGTTTTTATAAGAGGTACAAACAAGAGATTAACAACCTGTCATATGAAAGGCGGATTGCCATTTCATTTGAATATGCCCTGGCATTGTTTGAAACGGCATCTTACCGGGAGTTTCTAAATATTGCAGAAACCCTGCTTGAAGAAATCATCCGTGAAAACATTTTTTATTATAAGGGAAAAGACGTATTCAGATATATTTTATTAAAAAAGGGGATTGCATACTTCCGCATGGATGAATTTGGCGCAGCACGAAAGATTTTCACACAACTTGTGAGGCGGTATCCCGAGGACAGCGAGGTGCGGTATGCATTTGTTTTAAATGAAAGAAAACTGCTTCATCCAGCGTACATCAGCATAAAATTGGCGGCCATATTCTCATTAATCCTCTCTTTTCTCACGTTACTTTCAGAAATGCTCGTTGTAAATCCATTTTTGAATGCATACATGGGCCATACACAGGTATTTAAACTCACCACGTTCGCCCTGGGCCTGCTATTGTTTGCATTTGCAAGCCTGGACAAAAGAATTAAATCTGTCATTCACTTTAAACACATCAGGAACAGTGCCGCTGAGCAACAGACACAGGTATAAATCAATGCGGGAAAAAAGCCGGGATTCGTGGCGAAAGCTCAGGGTTGGCCTGATCATTTTTCTTGTGGCCCTTCTTGTCTGGGTTTTCAAAAACAGGATACTCATCCGGGATTATTTGATCACGTATTTCTACTAGCCCCCCTTGCGATCAGTTGACGCCACTCGTTTCGCTCTGAATAATAGCACCACAGGAGATAACCGGCAAAAAGAAGAGCATTGACGATATAGACAGACGGCCCCAAAATTGGCCTGATGTAATTTGATAACAATATGATCACAACGATGACGACCAGGTTTGTCAATATCTTCAAGACCGGATATTCAATCGGGTAAACACGTTGTCCCCAGAGATAAGCCGCTGCAACCATAAACAAATAAGTACAAAGGGCGGCCCAGGCTGAGGCCACATATCCAATACGCGGCAGGAAGGACACGCTTAAACCCAGGGTGATTACAGCGCCGGCAAGGGCAATGATCGCCCCCACGGATGTGTTGTCAGATAGTTTGTACCATATGGACACATTGTAATAAATCCCCAAAAAAAGATAGGCAACGAGCAATATGGGCAGAACAAATAGTCCCTCCCGGAAATTGCTGCCAATAAGAAACTGGAAAATGTCCACAAACAGAAAAAGGCCGAGAACAATAACACCGCCGGACAAGACAAACATCCGGCATACTTTTCCATATAACGAACTGCGTTGTGCCAATTCCGTATTGCTGAAGAAAAATGGTTCAGCAGCATAATTGAAAGCCGTTGTAAATAAGGCCAGAAGGGAGGCGATTTTCTGAACGGCGCCGTACACACCGGCTTCGCTCATGTTTGCATAGTAATCCTCGCCGAGGAAAAATTTCTGCAGCGGTACGCCGAAGAACTGATTAAAACTGCCGGCAATGCCCACGAGGACCAACGGCAGGGCATAAACAAACATCTTTTTCCATAGGGCAAAATCAACCTGGAAGCGGTATCCCTTTGTTTTGATCATGAGACCGAAAAGAACCAGGGCGCTCGCAATTATATTGGAGACAAAGACAAAGTCAATCTCATATTTCAACTCTGGAATAAAAGCGAAAAAGGAAGAGGTCCGCACTTCGGGTAACACTTCCAGGAAAAATAAAACAAGAGATGCGGTGATGAGCACGTTAAAAATGCGAAACCCGACAAATACTCTGGCCTTGTTTTCCAGCCTCAGTTTGGCATAGGGCAGCAACGCCAGGGTGTCCAGGCTGATGATCACCGTAAACCACCGAATGTAATGCGAAGAATCAGGATACTTCAAAAGCACAGCCAGTTCCCTGGCAAAGGTAAAACCGAGAACGGCAAAAACAGCTGTTGTGAACAAAAGAACGGAAAGGCCCGAATTAAAGGCGTTATACCTGTTCTCTTTTTTGCTGCCAAAGCGAAAAAACGCTGTATCCATTCTGTAGGACAAAACCACGAGCAGAATTGAAGCATAAGCGTATAGATCGACATAAATAGCATACTGGAATGTATCCTCGAACCGGTATGTCAGGTAGGTTGTGATAAGGACAAAATAAACGATCCTGGTCAGGATATGACCGAGGCCGTAAATCACAGTTTGTCCTGCCAGTTGCTTTAAAAGAGACACTTATAAATTATTGAAAAAAATAATATGTCTAATATACTTTAATCTGAACGCTTGTCAAACAAATGTTTTATTTTCGCCGAGACTGTCAATAGTAAAACAACATGATAAATATAGAATTACTCAGTAAAATTACAGCAGTTCCCGGGGCACCGGGTTTTGAACACAGGGTCCGCAAATTGATCACCAATGAGCTGGAAGACTATGTGGACACCCTGGAAACGGATCCCATGGGCAACCTTATTGCCATGCGCAAGGGAAAAGAAGACAAAAGGGTCATGGTGGCCGCCCATATGGACGAGATAAGCTTTATCGTGACGCATATTGACGAAGAGGGTTTTATAAAATTTCATCCCCTTGGCGGATTTGACCCCAAAACCTTGACCGCCCAAAGGGTAATTATTCACGGTAAAAAGGATATTGTTGGCGTCATGGGGACAAAACCCATTCATGTGCTGACGGAGGAAGAAAAAAACAAACCCCTGAAGATCCAGGATTATTTCATTGATACGGGTATGACGGCAGATGAGGTCCAGAAATTTATTTCCGTGGGCAGCCCCATTACTCGTGAGAGGGCACTTATTGAAATGGGTGACAAGGTCAATGCCAAATCTATTGATAATCGCGTTTCTGTATTTATTCTCATTGAGGCGCTCAAAGAACTCAAAGGGAAAGAATTGCCCTATGATGTGTACGGTGTTTTTACGGTTCAGGAAGAAGTGGGCATCAGGGGCGCGATAGCAGCGTCATCCGGAATAAATCCGGATTACGGGATCAACCTTGATGTTACTCTGGCCTATGATCTGCCAGGAGCCTCACCCCATGAAAAGGTGACAACCCTGGGCGGGGGAACAGCGATTAAGGTGCTCGATGGCATGACGATTTGTGACTCCAGAATGGTAGACTTTATGGTGGAGGCGGCAAAGAAGAATAACATTAAATATCAAATGGAAGTGTTGACAGCCGGGGGTACAGACACTGCTGGAATACAGCGCTATTCCAGGGGAGGAGCCATCGTTGGTGGCATATCCATCCCGACAAGATACTTACACCAGGTCATTGAAATGGCAGACAAACAGGATATTCGCCACAGTATTGATCTGTTAAAGGTGTGTCTGTCCGGGTTTAACAAGCACAACTGGGAGCCGAAATGATCTGGAAAGAGGAAAACAACAAACTCACTACAACATTAAAGTTCAGGAACTTCAACCAGGCCTTTGCATTCATGACGAGTGTGGCCATGTATGCTGAAAAAATGGATCACCACCCGGAATGGTCCAATGTCTGGAATACTGTGAACATCCAATTGTGTACCCACGACAAGGGCAGTGTGATCACAGACAAGGACAGAAAACTTGCAAAACAAATCGAGAAACTATACAAAAATTTCGCCACCCAGCCCTGATTCTTTGACTGCTCAAATCCGCTGTTAATGTATTGTTAAAACAATTGCGCGGGGTAACTATGAAAAATAGAATCCGTTTTTAATTGTCAAATGGTTCAGTAAAATGAAGCAACTTGCAACACTATTATTTGCAGCGATTTTGGGTGGTTTGATTGCCCTTGGTCTTGCCCACAAGAGTCATAATACCAGGGCTTCTGTAAACCCCTCACCACAACCTGCAGTTTTAACCGCAAACTATGGTATGGTTGGCGATTCTTACCCTGTAGATTTTGTAAGGGCCGCGAAAGTGGCTACTCCGGCGGTTGTAAACATTACAGCTGTGGGACAGGAAAGCCTGGCGAGGGATCGGAGGAATCCCTTCTCTGAATTGTTTGATTTCAATTTTGAAGATTTGTTTGGCAACGAATTCAACATACCGAGGAACGGCACCGGATCCGGGGTCATTTTTTCTGAAGACGGGTACATCGTGACCAACAATCACGTTGTCGGATTTGCCGATGACATAAAAGTGGTTTTGAATGACAAAAGAGAGTTCAATGCCAGAAAGATTGGCACAGATCCGAGCAGTGATCTGGCTGTTCTAAAGATAGAAGCGGACAATCTTGATTATTTGACATTTGGGAATTCTGATCATCTGCAGGTCGGAGAATGGGTCCTGGCCGTCGGCAATCCCTTCGGATATTTGACGTCTACGGTCACTGCCGGCATTGTCAGCGCCAAAGGCAGGGATATTGATATTATTAAGGGCGAGAAAACGATAGAAGAGTTTATCCAGACTGATGCGGCCATCAATCCAGGCAACAGCGGAGGCGCGCTCGTGACGCCAGAGGGTGAATTGGTGGGAATAAATACAGCAATAGCAACTCCCACGGGTGTTTATGCGGGATATTCATTTGCCATTCCATCAAATCTCGCCAGAAAAATCGTCTATGACATCATAGAAAATGGAAATATAGAAAGGGCTAACCTGGGCATTGCGGGATATGATATCAATGACGAGATCATAGAAAAAGAAAATCTTACTGTCGATTCGGGCATTTACGTCGCTGAGGTTGTGAGCGGAAGCGGCGCCCACTTTTCAGGAGTTCTTCCGGGCGACATTATATACAGCGCCAATGGAAGACCCGTCAACAACTTTGATGATATAAAGAAGATCATGCAGTTTTCAAAAGTTGGCGACACCATTAAGCTCGGCATCATCAGGGGTGGAGAAAGGAAAACTATTGCCGTTAAGCTTAGAAAGAGAATATAAAGATATACGAAAGAGAAAGTTGGTTTTTCGTTTTGTTTTGAGACGTCTGCCCCTCCCAGGGGCGGGCGTTTTTCGTAATTACTCTTGATTATGCCGAACTTCAAAGGAATTCTATCTGCCTTTATTTCGCTTATGTACCCGGGTGTATGCCCGGGCTGTACCACCAGGGAAAAAGAGAAGAGCCATTATTTATGTTTTGAATGTGAGTCACAAACACCTACAACAGATCACATGTCGATTCGAGACAACCTTTTGGAAAGGAAGATATTTGGCCGTGTGGAATTGAATTTTGGGGCGGCACTGTATATATTTTCAAAAAATACTCCCGTTCAAAAACTAATCCATGCCTTAAAATACAAGGGACAGAAAAATTTGGGAATCCGACTTGGCATGCGCATGGGGGCCCAAATGGCAAGAGCGTTGCCCCGGGAGGTGTTCCCTGATCTAATTGTGCCGATTCCACTCAGCCCGGGAAAGCGCCGGAGTCGCGGATATAACCAGGCGGCGATGTTTGCACAGGGCATTGGGATGGCCATTGAAAGGCCGGTCGAGTCTAACCTTTTGCTTAAATCAAAGGATACAATATCGCAAACCCAGATCAACAGGCACAGTCGCTTTCAGAATGTATTTAAGTCATTCGAACTGAACAATAATTTTAAAATTCGCGATCATACACATATCTTGATTGTCGATGACGTATTTACCACGGGAGCGACGATTGAGGCAGCTGCCCATCGTCTTGGGGAATTACATCAAGTGCGATTAAGTATTGCAGTTATAGCTACGGGAATATGAACCAACTAACACGCCAGGCAATTGATATAGTCAAAGCAGAATTCAAGCGCCGGATCAGGCAGGAATCGCTGGGCCGCATAGAGACCTGTCTTAATGTCCTGTCAGATAATGAAATCTGGTATCGCCACAATGAAAACACCAACAGTCTCGGCAATCTTGTGCTTCACCTTGACGGCAATATTCGCCAGTACATCATCTCGGGAGTTGGCGGGGCGCCGGATGACAGGAACCGGGCACAGGAGTTTTCCTGGGAAAAACCTTTAGAGAGAAAAGAGCTCTTGCATAAGATTGCACAAACAATCGATGAGGCCATAACAGTTGTGGAGTCGCTTGAATCCGAAAGGCTATCTGAACAAATTAGGGTTCAGGGATTTGACGAGTCGATCCTAAGCGTGCTTATTCATGTGATCGAACATACAAGTTACCATACCGGACAGATTACATTTTACACGAAATTCGTGAAGAATATAGACACGGGTTATTACCAAGGGAAGGACCTGGATGTAACGGGCCGAGACTAGAGACTAACGCGCTCAATTTGGGCCCCAAGGGCATTCAGCCGGTCATCTATTTTTTCATAACCACGATCAATTTGATTGATGTTGTTAATGATGCTTTCCGAGTTTGCAGAGAGCGCGGCGATCAAAAGGGCAACGCCTGCACGTATATCTGGTGATGACATAGTGATTCCCCGCAGCTGGCTTTTACGGTCAAGGCCGATGACGGTGGCCCTGTGAGGATCGCACAGGATGATCTGGGCACCCATGTCAATAAGTTTATCAACGAAAAACAGGCGACTCTCGAACATTTTTTGATGGATTAAAACACTTCCCCGGGCCTGTATGGCGACTACGAGCAAGATGCTCAAAAGATCCGGGGTAAAACCGGGCCAGGGCGCATCGTAAATGGTCAGGATAGAGCCGTCAATAAAATTCTGAATTTCGTAATGGTCCTGTTGGGGTATATGAATATTATCATTTTTAATATCCAGGGTTATGCCCAGCTTTCTGAATGTATCCGGGATAATTCCCAGCATGTTCACATTGACATCTTTAATGGTTAAGTCTGATTGTGTCATGGCGGCAAGGCCTATAAAGCTGCCAACTTCAATCATGTCAGGCAAGACAGTATGCTCGGAACCAACCAGCGAGGTGACTCCGGTTATTTCAAGCAGATTTGAACCCATTCCCGAGATTTGGGCTCCCATGGATACCAGTAATTTGCACAATTGCTGGATGTATGGTTCACAAGCTGCGTTATAAATCTTCGTTACACCTTCTGCCAGGACAGAAGCCATAATGATATTGGCTGTGCCCGTTACAGAAATCTCTTCCAGGTGAATGTAGGTGCCACGGAGGCGATCGGACTTCAGGTAGAATTCATCTTCTTTTTCATTGTATTCAAAGTCGGCACCGAGCATTTTGAGCCCGTGGAAGTGTGTGTCAAGCCTTCTTCGGCCGATCTTGTCCCCACCCGGTTTTGGAAGGTAGGCTCGCCCGCACCTGGCCAGGAGGGGCCCAATCAACATTACTGAGCCGCGAATTTTTTTGGCTTCGTTAAGATATTCCCGGGAGGAGAAAAAATCGAGGTCTATGGACTGTGCTGTAAAAGCGTATGACCCATGGCTGATCCGGTCAACCGCGACACCAAGCCCTTTGACAAGAGAAATGAGCCGCTGAATGTCGAGAATATCAGGAACATTGTGTACAACAACACGTTCTGTTGTGAGCAGACATGCACATATAATTTGAAGAGCTTCGTTCTTTGCGCCCTGGGGCGTGATGGATCCATGGAGGCGGGCATTGCCTCGAACCCTGAAAGACAAGTTTGACATAGATTTAAAGCGGTTTTAAACCACTAAATATATTAAAAAGATCTTTAATGTGTGTACGAGGCTTATCTTCTTCTTCTTCCTTTGTTCTTGGATTTGTGGGAGCCCCCGAAAGAGCTTCTCTTTTTGGGTTTTGTTGAAGAAGTTAACAGGTCAAAAGAAATGTTATCGGGAATCTTAAGCTTGTTTTCTGAAAGGTGCTTAAGGTCCTCAATAATGATTTCATCATTGACATAGTGTTCCTTGTTCCAGTTGCGATAAGCGAGTTTCATAAATGCTGCGATCACCTCGATAAAGCCATCTTTTTTAGGGCCATCTTCCATTTCGATAGCCTTTTGAATGAGATGACGTACATTGAGCCCATAGTGGCGATGGTCCCTCAGCTTTTCATGATATTCAATAGGCTGCCGATTCATCTTGATGTCTTCTTTCACAGGCACCTTTCCGGAAGGAGGTACAACGTCAATTTCATAGTTGGCAATATCAAAAAAGTGATGCCAGAGTTTTTCTTTGTACTCCAAGACATTCTTGTTCTGAGGATTCATTTGCTGCATGAGCTCGACAACGCTCTCGGCAAATGCCTGGCGTTTTTCCTTGTCCTCAATGGATTTGGTATGATTAATAAGATTTTGAATATTCCTGCCATATTCGGATATCACAAGGAGCTCTCTCTGGCTGTTGTATTCCATATTTAGTTTTTCCATATTTAAATTTTCCATATTTATTCTACAGTTACTGATTTAGCTAAATTTCTTGGTTGATCCACGTTACACCCTCTGAGCAGGGCAATGTGATAGGCCAGAAGCTGAAGCGGAATGACTGAAAGCAATGGTGTAAACGGATCCAGGGTTTCGGGAATTTCAATGATGTAGTCTGCCATTTCGCGAATAACCTTGTCGCCGTCTGTAACAATGGCAATGACGACGCCATTACGCGCCTTAACCTCCTGGATATTGCTGACAATCTTTTCGTAGGCACTTTTATTTGTGGCAATGACAAAAACGGGCATATACATGTCGATCAAGGCGATGGGGCCATGCTTCATCTCGGCTGCGGGATAGCCTTCAGCATGGATGTAGCTGATCTCTTTCATCTTCAATGCGCCCTCCAGAGCGACGGGGAAGTTGTAGCCCCGACCGAGATATAAGGCGTTGGATGTATTCCTGATTTCTTCAGCGATATATTTTATCTGACTTTCTTTGGCAAGAATTTTAGCGACTTTAGACGGGATACTTTCCAGCTCCGCGAGCAATTGGCGAAAATAACTTTCCTGTAAAACACCTTTATGATGTCCAAGGTAAAGAGCCATGAGCGTGAGGACCGTCAGTTGGGATGTGAAGGCCTTTGTGGATGCCACACCTATTTCCGGCCCCGCGTGAATGTAGGATCCCGAATGTGTTTCGCGCGCAACGGAAGATCCTACGGCGTTCACAACACCATAAATAAAGGCGCCTTTTGATTTGGCGAGATTTACGGCAGCGAGGGTATCAGCAGTCTCCCCGGACTGTGAAAGCGCAATAATAAAGTCGTCTTCGTTAATTATAGGGTTGCGATAGCGAAACTCGCTGGCATATTCAACCTCAGTGGGTATTCTTACGAGATCTTCAAACAGGTACTCGGCTATAAGCGCGGCGTGCCAAGATGTTCCACAAGCCGTGAGGACGATCCTTTTGGCCTGGTTGATCTTGTTGATGAATTGACGCATCCCGCCAAGGGTGGCCCAACCTTCCCTTGAATTGATGCGGCCGCGCATGCTTTCAGCGATGGTGATTGGTTGTTGGAATATCTCTTTAAGCATGTAGTGGGCATACCCGGCTTTTTCGAGTTCTTCTATTTTGATATCAAGCTCGTGGACAGTCGGATCTGATACCTGGTTTTCGAGATTGCGAATTTCATAATTACCATCCTTGTAAATAGCAATCACTTCGCCATCTTCAAGGTAAATTACCTTATTGGTGTACTTGATTATGGGGCTGGCGTCCGAGGCCAGGAAGTATTCGTCATCTCCAAGCCCGAATACGAGGGGGCTGGAATTTCTTGCGCCCACCAGTTTGCCTGGGTCTTCCTTGTCAAAAAGAACAATAGAGTATGCGCCAACGACCTTGTTAAGCGCCTTTCTAAGCGCTTCCTCAACTGGCAGATTTTCTTCCTTTTGGATTTCTTCAATAAGGTGCAGCAGCACCTCTGTGTCCGTTTCGCTTTTGAAAGTGTGCCCCAATTCCATCAGGGCCTCCTTGATGGGCATATAGTTTTCTATGATGCCGTTGTGAATAAGCGCCAGGCGCTCGTTGCCCGAGATGTGTGGATGGGCGTTGATATCATTTGGGGGTCCGTGGGTTGCCCAGCGCGTATGTCCGATCCCCAGGGTCCCGTTTACCG
>JBFKJL010000058.1:0-11312 GCA_041631795.1 Saprospiraceae bacterium
ACCACTCGGGTTCATGCGCAGCATCACTGAAAGCTATGACCTCGGCTACAGGTTTTAATCCATGCATCTCTATGGCCCGGGCGCTGGCAAGAACAAGGGCAGAAGCCCCATCATTGATGGTAGAGGCATTGGCTGCAGTCACGGTCCCATCCTTCGAAAATGCGGGTCTCAATTGGGGGATCTTGTCAAAACGCACTTTTTTGTATTCCTCGTCTTCTTCCACAATGACAGGGTCCCCTTTTCGCTGGGGAACTTCAACTCCGACAATCTCATTCTTAAAGATGCCGCTTGATGTCGACGCTGCAGATTGCTCATAAGACCTGATGGCATACTTGTCCTGATCTGTCCTCGAAATGTCATATCGCTCAGCCGTTTTGTCAGCGCATATGCCCATAATGCATTGATTGTAAACATCAGTTAACCCATCCTTTTCAAGGCCATCCACAATTTCCGCACTGCCAAACTTGTATCCGAAACGCGCCCTGGGCACATAATAGGGTATCATGGACATATTTTCCATGCCTCCGGCAACGACGATATCCTTGTGGCCCAGCATAATGCTTTGAGCAGCAAACATGATGGCTTTTGCCCCGGAAGAACACACCTTGTTGACAGTAGTACATGGCACTGTATTGGGGATATCCGCAAAAAGTGCCGCCTGCCGTGCAGGTGCCTGCCCGAGATTGGCCGAAACAACATTGCCCATAAATACTTCCTGGACCTTATCAGGTGCAATACCGGCTTTTTTCAAGGCCCCTTTTATGGCAGTAGCGCCGAGTCGGGTCGCTGAAATATTGGAAAATACCCCCCCAAAACTGCCAATCGGCGTTCTGACGGCTGATACGATATAAACTTTATTCATAGAAGTTGAATTTTTGTGAACAAACTTAGGAAAGTCATCATAATATGAGAACACAAAGCAGTTGATCGAAGTTTACAACCCGTCAAAAAAGGCTAAAACTGTGTTAAATTTCTGTTTATTGAAATGTTTTTAAACCTTGCAACGTCAAAAGAGCAAGTCATCAAGATCATGATCAAAAAAATACTGTCCATTTGTTTACTCGTTCCCCTGTCATATGCATCATGCATGGGCCAGCCGGAAATGCGCAGCAAGGAAAGCCAGGATTCACTTTACATGATCAACATCCTGAAATCCAGGATCGATGGTGTTTATATTCCAAAAGATCTCGAGGAGGCCATGGATCGGCTTAGAGAACTCACACCTGAGGCATCGCTCACTGATTTCAGCAGGGAAGAGGAACGTGAAGTATGCCGCAAACTGCATTTCGGTATCGGGCGATGGATGATCGCCAACTGGAAGTTTTATGAAGGCTCCAGGTTGTCACACCACCTTTTGGGAGAAGGGCTGTTGCATCCTGATGATATGGCACAATTCATCCTGCGCATGCTGCACCGCTCATTGAACGGGAATCCCCTGGACAAGGCTGAAGTTATAGCGGAGTTACAGGATTTTCGGCGGCGTGAAGCCGAGCGTTTGATTGATGATCAGGAGATCATCAAACGCACTAAAAAAGAGAAGCCACCTGATAAAAAGGGGAGAAATTAAAGGCTTTTTGTTTTGTCGAATGGTTGTAAAGTCTACATTTGCAGTCTCAAATCATAAAAATAATTATACATCCCTACACCAAAAACGAAGTACTGAATGTCAAAAAAGTTACTTATAGTCGAGTCCCCGGCCAAGGCCAAAACGATAAATAAATACCTGGGTGGAGACTTCATTGTCAAGTCGAGCTATGGCCACATCAGAGATCTCGATAAAGGGGATAAAGGCATTGACAAAGAAAAAAACTTCCAACCCAAATATGTTGTTTCGCCCGAAAAGCGGAAAGTTGTCAAGGAACTGAAAGCCGCCGCAAAATCCGTTTCTGAAGTATGGCTGGCGACAGATGAGGACCGGGAAGGTGAAGCGATCGCGTGGCACCTGTGCCAGGTTTTAGGCCTTGATGAGGACACGACAAAGCGCATCGTTTTCAGGGAGATCACAAAAAATGCCATTCAAAATGCGGTATCCAACCCGAGAATTGTTGACAAGCATCTCGTCAATGCCCAACAGGCCAGGAGGATACTCGACAGGTTGGTGGGATTCGAATTGTCCGAGATCCTCTGGCGTAAAATAAAAGGCCGGTTGTCGGCTGGCAGGGTTCAATCAGTGGCAGTGAAGCTGATCGTAGACAGGGAAAGGGAAATCAACGACCACGAAGCACAATCTTTTTTCAAGGTTATCGCCCTGTTTACAGTTAAAAATGAATTGGGGCAGAATGTGGAACTCAAAGCCGAACTGGACCGGAGGTTGTCCACACTTGAGGAGGCAAGGGCCTTGCTCGAAGATCTCAAAGGCACGACCTATACCATAGAATCTATAAAGGTCAAGCCAGGAAAAAGACGGCCGGCACCGCCTTTCATAACGTCTACACTTCAGCAGGAGGCGAGCCGCAAACTCAGCTTTAGTGTCAACAGGACCATGTCAGCCGCTCAAAAGTTGTACGAAAACGGTCACATTACATATATGAGGACGGATTCAACAAACTTGAGTGAGATGGCCATCGGCACAATTGCCAAAACGATCCGCGAGGAATACGGTGATCAGTATTCCCAGGTCCGAAGATATGCCACCAAAGGATCCAAGGCCCAGGAAGCCCACGAGGCCATCAGGCCGACCTTCGCAGACAGAAAGTCAGTGGACGCCAATAGTGATCAGTCAAGACTCTACGACCTCATCTGGAAACGGACTATAGCCTCTCAAATGGCCGATGCCCGGTTAGAGAAAACAGAGGTAAAGATCCAATGCAGCAATAATAATACCTTCGAAGCATTTGGTGAGGTTCTCAAGTTTGAGGGTTTTTTAAAAGTCTATATGGAAGGCAAGGATGATGACGGACCGGAGGAAGCCAAAGATATTTTACCTCCTCTCGAAGTTGGCCAGGTCCTCGATAATAAATCGGTAAAGGCGACTGAACGTTTTACGCGACCCCCGGCAAGGTATACCGAAGCCAGCCTGGTCAAAAAGCTCGAAGAATTGGGCATTGGTCGTCCCTCCACCTATGCCCCGACAATCTCAAAGATCATGGAAAAGGAAAGAGGATATGTCACCAAGGAAAGCAGGCCCGGTGTGGAGAGACACTACTATGAGGTCACGCTCGAAAATGATGACCTGACACAGCAGCAATTGACAGAGATAACAGGCGCCACTTCAAACAGGTTGTATCCAAGTGACATGGGTATGTTGGTCAGTGACTTCCTCACAAAGCATTTTGCTGAAATCATGAATTACAGTTTTACCGCAGATATTGAGGATAAACTGGATGAAATAGCTTCCGGTAAGGAAAACTGGCAGGAAATGCTGGATGACTTTTATGGACCCTTCCACGAAACTGTCGAAAAAACAATTGAAGAAGCCCAGCGTGAAAAAGGCCGTCGCGTCCTGGGGACACTTGAAGAGGGAGGTCAAAAATTTACGGTATTGACACAAATGACCCGGTTTGGTCCCGTCGTTCAAATAGGCACAAAGGAGGAAGTGGGTGAAAACGGAAAACCCAGGTTTGCCAACCTGAGACCCGGGCAATCTCTTGAAACGATTACACGGGAAGAGGCTATGGAACTTTTTAAACTTCCGCTCGATCTGGGAGAACATGAAGGTTTGCCTATAACTGTGAATTCCGGTCGTTATGGACCATACATTAAATTCGGAGACACCTTTGTTTCGCTGCCCAGAGGCGAAGACCCGCTCGCTGTGTCCAGAGAAAGAGCTGTTGAACTTATTGAGGAAAAGAAGAAAGCAGATGCGCCAATAGGAGAATATGAAGGCAATCCAATCACAAAAGGGAAAGGCCGTTTCGGCCCGTTTGTGAAATGGAATGACCTGTATGTCAATATTCCCAAACGGATCAATCCAGATACCCTGACCCTGGAGGAATGTATCCCCCTCATCAAGGCCAAGGTCGAAAAAGAAGCCAAACGCTATATTGTTCAATGGCCTGATGAAAATATTGCCATTGAAAATGGCCGCTGGGGACCCTTCATCCGTTTGAAGAAAAAAGCATTCAAACTGCCAAAGAAGGAAAATGGCGACAAATGGGAGGCCGAAGAACTGAAATCAACACCCCTGGAAACGGTCAAAAAATGGCTCAAAGACCAGGGGGCGAAGGGGATTTAATTTATAGTTTATAGTTTTTAGTTTTTAGTTTACAGTTATGCCGACGTACATGCCTGGGGTGCAGGAGATCCTCCCTTTACCCCGAGCCATGAAGTCGAGCATCCTCGACAAGGCTCCGTCTTCGTCAGGACTAAAAACTAAAAATTAAAAACTAGAAACTAAAAACTAGTTCGTTGCCAGAAAATTGAAGATCGATACGCTCACCTCATCAGAGGCATCACCCTTGCTCAAGAGTTTTCGCATCAAAGCATAACCATCGGCCTGTCGCTGACGGTACGGGCCGGAAAGGAGGTTTTGTATTTCAGTATTTAATCGTTCCAGGGTCATTTCATACTGAATGATTTCAGGCACGACTTCCTTGCCACAAATGAGATTGACCAGTGATATGAACCTGGTTTTTATCACGCTTTTCGCAATGAGATAGTTGATCCTTCCGGTTTTGTACACAACGATCTGCGGGACTCCATGTAAAGCAGTTTCAAGTGTTGCTGTGCCGCTGGCCACGATCGCTGCATCGGCAGAGGACAAAACGCTGTAGGCATCACCAAATACAATTTCCAGGTTAGGGGCATAGGACTTGAAGTGCTTAAAATACAGGTCTTTGTCCAGGCTGTCCACCGCGGCCATAACGAAGTCCAATTCTGGGTTTGCATTTGCACAATTAACCATGAAGGGGAGGTGATGCCTCAATTCCTGTTGGCGGCTGCCCGGTAACAAGGCGATGACAGGATGCCGGCCGGAGGGTGGATTTTTCATATCAAGGGGTTTTATCACCTCAAGAAGAGGATGCCCGACATATTGGCAATCGACATCGAGATTCTTATAGAAAGCTTCTTCAAAAGGGAAGATGACAAAAAAGAGATCCACATACGATTTCAGTGTTTTGTGTCGGCCTTCCCGCCACGCCCACAATTTTGGCGATATGTAATAAGCTGTGTGAAAATTGTTTGTTTTGGCCCATTTCACGAGGCGTAAATTAAAGCCGGGGTAGTCGATGCATATGACGATGTCGGGGTTGAAGAGTTTTATATCCTTTTTCGCAAAAGAGAATAGTTTAAAGATCACGGGAAGATTCCGCGCCACTTCGATGAACCCCATGAAGGCAGTATCCCGGATTGATTTGGCCTGGTTTGGACAGGCTTCGCGCATTTTATCCCCTCCCCAAAATCGGATCTCTGCCCCGGTATCGACCCTGAGCAATGCCTTGATCAGAAGAGCGCCGTACAAATCTCCTGAGGGTTCACCGGCAATAATATAATACCGCATGGGGATCAGAATATGATACTGGAATAATAGGTGTAAAACCACATCATGGCATAGGCAAATGTCGCCACAATCACCCCTCTCAGGGCCTTTTCATATCTTTGGTTTTTCAGGATATTCACGGGTATGATGTTGACGCATATGGCGATCAGTGCCATTGTCCGTTGACGCCGCACCATTGTACTCAATGTTGTTTCATCTATGATGCCCCTGAGTGTGAGGAAGTTGAATGTTTCTTCGATCAGAAAAAATCCAGCGACAGGTACAACAGCGCCAATGGCAAACCCGATCCAGAAATTATCAGAACCTTTCATATCGTATCCTCTATCTTTTTCAATTCTTCAAATGTACCATAATGCGTCAGATCATGCATTGCGGGGACAACAGAGACATAACCATTGCGTAATGCCCAGATATCCGACGTGGTGTCATCTTCTCCGCCGACAAATTCTCCGGTCAACCAGTAATACTTTTCTCCGCGCGGGTCCACAGATTCCGTAAAATCTTCACGCCAGTAGCCTTCACCCTGTTTGCATATCCTGACACCCTTAATGTCTGAAAGCGGCCTTTTGGGGATATTGACATTCAGCAATTTAGCGCCATTCACTGAATGGTTGAGCACCATGTGGATGATCTTGCGTGCATAGTGTTTCGATGCTTCGAAATTCGCATTAAAAGAATAATCAAGAAGGGAAAAGCCAATGGAGGGGATGCCTTCGATGCTTGCCTCCATGGCAGCGGACATCGTCCCGCTGTAAATGATATTGATCGACGCATTGGACCCGTGATTGATGCCGGATACACACAAATCGATCTTCCTGTCTTTGAGCAGGACATGACGCGCCAGCTTGACACAATCCACTGGTGTTCCTGTGCATTCATAGGCCGGAATGCCATTGAACACATCGACCTTGTTCAGCCTGAGAGGCGTGGTGAGGGTGATGGCATGACCCTGGCCGGATTGAGGAGAATCAGGAGCAACAACATGGCACTCCCCAATTTCACGGACAACTTCGACCAGCGCCTTAATACCCGGGGCGACAATGCCATCATCATTGGTGACGAGGATCAGAGGTTTTTCCATAAAGCATCATTTCTACACGAATATGCACAATCCTGACGGATGACACTAACGATACAAGGTGAATTCTCCCAAAATATGTCATTGGTGCGTGGGAGGGCGGAGAAGTGGAATTTGGAATTTAAAGTTTGACCTTTGCCAATACATCTATTCCACCGACGACTCTCTGGTCGATTTTCACTGTCACTTCAGCGTCGAGGGGGAGAAAAACATCGACCCTTGAACCAAATTTGATGAACCCCATCTCGTGACTTCTATCGACTTGATCTCCTGCAGACAAATAATTGACGATCCGCCGCGCCATGGCACCGGCAATCTGCCGGATAAGGATCTTTGTGTCCTTTATCCTGTAGACTGTTGTCGTGCGCTCATTTTCGGTCGAGGACTTCGGGTGCCAGGCCACGAGGTACTTCCCTTTATGATGTTTGACATAATCCACGATTCCGGTCACTGGATTCCTGTTGACATGCACATTCAATGGTGACATGAAGATCGAGACCTGGATACAGCGTGTTTTCAGATATTCATTTTCTTCGGCTTCCTCAATCACAACGACTTTCCCGTCAGCCGGACACAGGACACCGTTTTCTGGCATCTCTGGTGGAATTCTTCTGGGATTGCGGAAAAAATGGCCCAGGAACAGCATGATGGCCACACAAAAAATCCAGAGTGTGGTTATGAGCACAGTATGTGCCGTGATGAGGTGGGCCCCGATGAGCACAGAAAGACACATGAGTCCCGCTGCGATTAATGTTGGCTTTCCTTCCCGGTGTATCATATTATGAGAATATAAGTGAAATTAAGAGGACAAATGGAATTGAAAAAATAAAACTGTCAAACCGATCGAGAAATCCACCATGACCAGGCATCACATTGCCGGAGTCCTTTAGCCCAAATTGCCTTTTCAACTGGGATTCAAAAAGATCCCCCAAGGTGCCAAATAGCCAGATTGAAAGACCAAGGGCAATCCAGTATTGTAGTATATGGGTTTGAACGAAACTGTATAGCACAAAGGCACAGATCACTGTGGTCATGCCAGCGCCATAAAAACCTTCCTTTGTTTTTTTTGGGGATAATCGTTCAAATAACTTGCGCTTACCGATGGCAGATCCCACAAAATAGGCGGCCGAGTCACTGATCCAGATGAGACCAATCATGACAAGAAGGGCCACCATCAGATCCTGGTCCTTTCCGTATGTGATGAACAGGAATAAGGGCAGGACGATATACATGAAAGCTGTCCCAACAGAAAGGCTGCTGTGAAGTGGCAGTTTTGGAACAAACAGGTTGAGTACACAGAGCAAAGCCCAAAGCGCCGAAAGGAAGAGCAGGATCCTGTAGATGTTCACATCCACTTCGATGACCAGTGATGAAAACAATAGAATGATCCCGATAATGGTCCAAAAGGCAGTGGTTTTGGTTTGCTTAAGCGTGATTTTGTGGTATTCCCACAAACACAATGCTCCAACGAGGATCAGGAACAGATATCGTGTGTACTGGTGGATAAAAATCAGGCCCAGAACGATGGCCCCAAAGATCAGTCCGGAGACAATGCGCGTACGTAATTGTTGAGGCATTTATTTTTATTCCACGTGTTTTAAGAAAGCCTAAAGATATATATTGAGGTCAAAAAACCATGACCCGACTCAGTGTCAATATCAATAAGGTCGCTTTGTTGCGGAATTCCCGCGGAGGAAATATTCCTGATCTATCCAAGTTTGCCGAAGACTGTGAAGCATTTGGGGCCCAGGGGATAACTGTACATCCCAGGCCTGATGAGCGCCATATCCGCTATTCAGATGTGCCTGTGTTAAAGAAAATTGTCCGGACCGAATTCAATATTGAAGGCTACCCATCTAAAAAATTTATGGATATGGTCCTTGATATTCGGCCTGACCAATGTACACTTGTGCCCGATCCACCGGGCGTCCTGACGTCCAGCGAGGGATGGGACACTCTGACTCATAAAGATTTTTTAATTGAAATCATCAGCGCACTTAAGGATCAAGGAATCAGGACATCGCTCTTTTTGAATCCCGATGCCCGGCAGGTTGAGGGTGCAGCTCATGTGGGGACTGACAGAATTGAACTCTACACTGGGGGATATGCGCAAGTTTATCCCAGTGCCCCCCAACAAGCCGTCGAGCCACACAGGAAGGCTGCTCGTTTGGCAGGACAAATGGGCCTGGGCGTTAATGCCGGCCACGATCTGAATCTTGAGAATCTTAAATATTACAGGGACCATATACCCAACCTTTTAGAGGTTTCAATAGGTCATGCTATTATAAGAGACGCATTGTATTTTGGCATAAGCAATGTGATCATGATGTACAAGCGACTTCTGCAATAGTAGTGAGGAGTCCTGCTTTGTACGTGGTCTCTTTTATTTTCGATAGAGAATAAACCTGCAAATTATATTATCCCTGTTTATTGATTGTGTTAAATTTTTAACATTTTTGTCTGTTGCAAAAAATAGATTTGGTTATTTTCGCAACATTCAATAGACCGTTTTTTTTGTTGATCAACTTGAAAAATCTAATCTTATGCAAAAATTCTTTATGCTGCTGTTGTGTACAGTGGTATCCCTAAACTTTATTGGTGCACAGAGAACCGTCACAGGAAATGTTGTCGGATCTGACGGGACACCCCTCATTGGCGCAAACGTCATTGTAAAAGGGACCACTGATGGTACAATTACGGATATAGATGGTAAATTCTCAATTCCTGTTGCCGAAGGCCGAAATACGATTACCGTTTCCTATACCGGATTTGTTTCCAGAGACGTCAATATTGCCGGACTCAATTTCGTCAATGTGACCCTCCAGGAAGGACAATTCCTCGATGAAGTGATCGTCGTGGGATATGGTGAAGGTTCCAGAAAAGCCAATACCACTTCAATTTCTTCTATCGATTCCAAGGTTTTTGACAATCTGCCTGTTCAAAGCTTCCAGGGTGGATTGGCAGGTGCTGTGCCGGGCCTGACAGTAAACCAGAGTTCCGGAACACTCGGAGCACAGTCCGCTGTCAGGATCAGGGGCGTTGGATCCATTAATGCCAGTAACCAGCCATTGTATGTCATCGATGGGCTTATACTCTCCGATGTCGTCAGTGGGACAGGTTTTGGTGGACCAGGAACAAACCCGCTGATCAATATCAATCCGAATGATATCGCATCCATCGATGTCCTTAAAGATGCAGCCGCCACTGCCATCTATGGTTCACGAGGGTCAAACGGTGTGATTATTATAACAACCAAGAGAGGCGATTACAACGCTGCACCCAAGGTGAGTATCAATTACTACACAGGAACAGCCGAACCCACAAAGACTTACGATCTTCTCAATGGCGAACAATACGTGGAATTGTGGAACGCAGGCGGTGGCCCTCCTTATGATTATGGCAGCGACCCCATCCCAAGTACAGACTGGATTGACCTCGTCACGCGTAAAGGACGCATTCATGAAGTCTCTGCTGGTGTCTCTGGAGGTTCAGCTTCTACATCGTACTACCTCGGAGGTACTTTCCGCGATGAAGAAGGTTATGTGTTGAACACTAATCTTAAGAGATACAGCTTCCGTGCTTCCATAGACCAAAAGATCGGTAAAAAAGGAAAGGTCGGGATCACTATGAACCCCACAAGGTCCGAGAATGTGCGGGCTGGTGAGGATAACGCTGTGGCGTCACCGTTTACTTTTGGCGCCCTGGCCAATCCAAATACAAACTACCAGGATGAAAATGGCAATCCCTTGACATTTCTGGAAACCAACATTCCAGTTTTCAATGGAACGCCGTGGTCCAACATCCTCGGATCATCCAGGAAAGCCGTCACATCACAGCTTTTAGCCAATGTTTATGCAGAATACAATATTTTGGACAACCTGAAGTTCAGAACAGACTTTGGAACTGAATCCACACAACTCCAGGAACTCGGACGTGAATTGTCCAATACCACTGATGGTTTTCCTACCGGCAGTGCATTTGGTGACAACGAGCAGGTGATCAATTACTCCTGGTCGAACAGACTGGAGTATACGACGACATTCAGCGAAGTCCACAATGCCAAGTTTACTGTGGGTAGTGCCGTCAACAGGGAGAGATTTGACGGTATCGACGTGTCGGGACTGAATTTTGCGGACGACAGGTTGTTGACACTTAACTCTGCTGCCGAGATCAATGGCGGTGGCGGCTCAAGGACAGACGCCTCTTTTGCCGGTTTCTTTGGCCGTGTCAATTACGATTTTGACAACAAGTACTTCGTGACCCTGGCAGGTCGATATGACGGCTCTTCCAGGTTTGGTATTGAAAACAGGTGGGGATTCTTCCCGGCTGTATCAGCTGGATGGATCATCAGCAACGAAGACTGGTTTGGCAGCAGTAATATCGGATTTTTGAAATTACGCGCAAGTTGGGGACAATCCGGAAATGGCGAAATTGGCAACTTTGACTCGAAAGGTCTGATCGGATTCGGCAGAGATTACAATGCCGTACCGGGTTTTGCCTTTACGCAGCTTGAAAATGCCAACCTCGGCTGGGAAAAGAACTCCCAGATTGATGCAGCAGTTGAATTCGAATTGTTCAACAGGATCTCAGGTTCCCTGGGATATTTCATCAAGAATACTACTGATCTGCTCTTGAGTGTACCACAACCTCGTGAAATTGGTATCGAAGATGCTTCCTTGTTGCAAAATGTCGGCGAAATCAGGAACCAGGGTCTGGAATTTGATCTCGATTTCAATATATTGACTGGGGATGATTTCAGCTGGAGCATTGGCGTCAATGGGGCCACTTTGAGCA
>JBFKJL010000059.1:0-11241 GCA_041631795.1 Saprospiraceae bacterium
AAGATCATAGACGTGCCACCCATGACGGAAGACTTGAGGTATGCCCCGGGACAAGAGACAAAAACATTTGACACAATCCTGGATTTTGAAGACAGCGGGGGACTGTTGCGCATGGTCGAGAAATGCAACGGTTCGGGTGATTGCCGCAAGAGCAGCACGGCAGGGGGCACCATGTGTCCGAGCTATCACGCCACCCGGGATGAAGTCCACTCCACCAGAGGCCGGGCCAATGTCCTGAGGGAGTACCTCACCCGCACACAGGAGATCAATGTATTCAACCAGGAAGCGCTCAGACAGGTCCTGGACCTGTGCCTGTCCTGCAAGGGATGCACTGCTGAGTGTCCCTCCAATGTCGACATGGCTGCCATGAAAGCAGAGGTGTATCACCAGTATTACAAGCACAACGGCGTACCATTGCGGAGCAAGCTTTTTGCGCATATCAACAGTCTCAACAACTGGTCGTACAGGGCAGCTCCTCTGGTCAATACCATAATGAACAGTCCAGTCACGGGACCTCCACTCAAGCGGATGCTCGGCATTGCCCGGGAAAGGGCTTTTCCCAGGATCCAGCATGCGACTTTCATAAAATGGCTGAAAGGAAACGCGTCCGAGAGGATGAAGCACACAGATCCTGTGGAGGAGGTTGTTTTCTTTGCGGATGCATTTACAAATTTCTACGATGTGGATATAGGCAAGCGGGCCGTTCTCCTGCTCTCAGGCCTGGGGTACAATGTCCGTTTTGTGGCCCACGAAGAAAGCGGCAGGGCTGCAATATCAAAGGGCTTCCTCGCAGTCGCACGCCGGAAAGCGGAACGTAACATTGAGATCTTTGCTCCTCTCGCAGAGCAAGGATTGCCTATTGTCGGCCTTGAACCATCGGCCATCCTGACCTTCAGGGACGAGTATCCGAAACTGATCAGGGGAAAAGGCCAGGAAAAAGCCCGGAAAGTGGCTGACCAGACCTTCCTCATAGACGAGTTCCTGGCGCATGAAATAGAAGCAGGACGTATAGGACAGGATCAGTTCGACCAGACTCACCGTAAAATCCTGTTCCATGGTCATTGTCATCAGAAAGCCCTTTCGGATGCCGGGCACAGTGCCCTGGTGTTGTCCTTCCCGGTCAATCACGATGTGGAGGTCATCCCGTCCGGCTGCTGCGGAATGGCAGGTTCTTTTGGCTATGAGAATGAGCACTATGACATCAGCATGCGCATCGGGGAACTCATTCTTTTCCCGGCCATACGGTCAGCAGGCAAGGATGTGATTGTTGCGGCCACAGGAACAAGCTGCAGACAACAAATCATGGATGGCACTAAAAGAGTGAGCTTACATCCTGTCGAAATCCTGTACGACGCCCTCGTCAGGACAGGATAGCAGGGGCGTGTCCTTTGTGTTTTTCAATGTATGTCCTGGATAAGTCTTCGAAATCAGACATGATGGCCTGAGTTTTCGGGCCAACCTTGCCATCGCCTATAACGTGGTCGCCGACCTTCACAATAGGCATCACTTTTTTGAGTGTTGAAGTCAGAAAGGCCTCCCGGGCGTTCAGTAGGGTGTCCAGGTCAAAATCACGGACAACCATATTGTATTTTTTACCGAGGTTTCCCAGGACATTCTTGCGTGTGACGCCGAAGAGGACATCTGATGCCGGTGTCAAGACCGTATCATCGAGCACAATGAAGATATTGGACCGGGACGCTTCGCTCACCTTGTCATCCTTGTAATACAGAACATCAACGGAGCCTGTTTTTTTCATGTTGGCAAACAGCCGGAAGGATGTCAGGTAATTTGTTGTTTTGATTTCGGCATACTCGCGGACATATTTTTCCAGGAGGAGGGTTGCGCCGTTTGTGTAGAGGTTCTTGTCAAAGGGTGCATAGGGTTTGTTAAAGACAGCCAGGTGGGGCGTGATGCCGTCATTATCCATGACGCCGGAAAGCACCAGTTTATAGGTCGAATTGACAAGGTTGTTCTTTTCACGAAGGGTGTCAAGGATGCCGGACACTTCTTTTCGCGGGAAGGCAATGTCATCGAGCAGGAATTTCTGGGAATGTTCAAATCGTTCAAGGTGGTCTTCCCTGAAGAGCATGACAGAATCCTGTTGGCGCATAAAGTCGAAAACGCCAAACCCCCTGTCGAAACCAAGGTTGTCGAGGCTTACTGAAGTATCATTGAGCTTTTTAAAGGCACCCCCGAAATAGCAATATACATTATTATTGTCCATTGTAGTCATTTAAACTTTCACGAATAAGGTCGTCATTAATGGTAACGTCATAAGTGAATGATCCAATTCCCTTAAGCAGGACAAATCGCTTCTCACCGTCAATATTCTTTTTGTCCATTTTGATGGCGTCGATGATGGCATCGATGTGGTCTGGAGACAAAGGGGTCTTTGTATATATTCCAGCAATAAAGCGCCTGATCGCATTCAACTCGATTTCTGAAAGCAGGTTTTTGTGCCTGGAAAGATAAGCTGCACAGATCATCCCTATGGCTATGGCTTCACCGTGAAGCAATGGAACATCAGAACGCAGGAAGGCTTTTTCGACAGCATGCCCGATGGAATGCCCGAAGTTCAGTCCTTTGCGCGGCCCAGACTCAAAGGGATCGGTGTCGACGATGCTCTTTTTCACATTGATCGACTGCATGATAATACCATCATTTTTTGCTGCTTCCAGGGGTGCGTCTACTGTGTTGAGAGCCTCCCAAAGTTTGATATCGGCAATAAGGGCGTGTTTGATCGTTTCGGCGAAACCGCTCCGCACTTCCCTTTCAGGAAGCGTCTTAAGGAAACCGGTCTGGATCCAGACCATCTTTGGATCTGAAAATGCACCGATGAGATTTTTATAATCGCGGTAGTCCACGGCCACTTTTCCCCCTATGGAGGCATCCACCATGGACAACAGTGTCGTTGGCATTTGTATGAAATCGATACCCCGCATGTAGGTGGCTGAGACAAAACCGCCCATATCCCCGATCACACCGCCACCCAGGTTGATGCAGAGCGCCTTCCTGTCCAATCCTAGATGGATAAACCTGTCCCAGATAGCCTTACACGTGTCCAGGTTTTTGAATATCTCGCCGGGAGGAATACAAATGACTTCTGCAGGGATGGGTATATAGGGCATTAATTTTGGCAGGCAATGCATTTGTGTATTTTCATCAGCCAAAACGATGATCTTCGATGGGTTTTTGACCTCAACAAGATGACTGAAGTGATCCCAGCTTTCGTTGATGTAGATGAAGTATGAGGTGCAATCGATCCTGGCCATGGTTACAATTCTGCAATTTGAACAAAACTCATGGCCTCGGGCCTGCCATTGAAGAGGACCTTTGTTTGTGCCCAGGTCTTTTTGAACAGGTCGGATTGTCGATAGTGTTCCAGGGCTTGTGCATTGTCCCAATGACTGTACGTTGTAAAGATGTGCCTGTCTGCATCTCGACCCTGGAGAAGGATCAGGTGGTTGCACCCGGGAAAAAGGCGGATCTTTTCCTTGCTTTCATTGAAAAGGGCGATGAAGTCATCCACAGCATCTTCGCGAAATGTCATTTTTACGATCCGGACCAGCATCAGACAAAATGGATTTGAATGGTTTCATCCTTGTAGAGGTCGAGGAGGGTGGAAGCTTTTCCCATATTGATGGCTATTTCCATGTAATTCGCTGAATTGAATAGACAAAGGACATCCCCAATGGGTACATCGCTGTAGTTGCCGCTGATGGAAGTGATGGGGTTGGTAAATTTAAAATAGATCTCAAAGTCCCGTCCTTTGCGGACGTACTCAAAAAATTCGCGGTGGACATTCAGGATGACATTCTCAAACTTGTCAATATGAATAATGGTCGCCCGGATCTCGCTATTTGTGATGACGGGCTGAATGTCGATCTTGGTCTGGATATTTGTCAGGATACGCCCCATGTCATTGATGGGCAGATCCCGGGTGATGAGTTCCACGCCATAGGCAAACGTATTGAAGAGATTCCGGTTGGCCTCATCGTTTTCGATCAGGGCGATCTCCTTGTCGAGCATGCTGTCGAAGACCAGGGTGAATATGCCATTGTTGGGGCCAATAAAATAATGCTTTTTGTGTTCGAAAACGATGATCTCAAAATCGATGTCGTAATAGTTGTGCACAGCCACGATGTGGATGGTCTTTTCCGGGAATGACCGCCAGGAGGCTGAAAGGAAATAGGCGGCCTGGCGAATATCATGGGTGTCGACCTTGTGAGAAATATCGATGATCTGGACGTCATTGCTGTTGGAGAGGATTTCTCCCTTCAAAAGGGCCGCATAGTGATCCTCATTACCAAAATCCGATATGATGGTGACAATGCGCATGTTAGCCTGACAATATTAATTCAAATTTCATCAAATGATGTTTATTTTAAATATTTCTGGCCAAAAATTTCCGCCTTAAAAGACCAAAAGCATTTATTTTTGTCCAACAAGTCCGTTAATTTGGACATCTATCACTAACAACAAAAATTTGACGCATATCGCAAAGACTATTCTCAGTGAAATCGTTTTAAGTATCGAAGGCATCGACCCGCTTGAACTCTACGGCGAAAAAAATTCCAAGCTCAATCTATTCAAAAATGCCTTTCCCGACCTGAAGATCACTTCGAGGGGTGACAGCATAAAGATCAAGGGCAATAAGAAAGATTCACAAAAAGCCAAGGCCAAGATGGAGCAACTGATTTCCATGCTCAAGACTCACAAAACCCTGAGCAGGCAGAATGTCCTTGACCTGCTGAATGGCAGCCGGCCCTACGATCTCGAACAGAGGGAGGAGGTCGACAGCCGGTCCAGCGACAATGTCATTGTCTATGCCCGGAATGGCAAGGCGATAAAAGCCAGGACGCGGAATCAGAAAAAGATGGTTGTCCTTTCAGAAAAGAACGACATCCTTTTTGCGGTCGGCCCTGCCGGTACAGGCAAGACCTATACAGCTGTGGCCCTGGCGGTGCGCGCATTGAAAAACCGCCTGGTCCAAAAGATCATCCTGACGCGTCCCGCTGTGGAAGCGGGTGAAAACCTTGGATTCCTGCCGGGCGACCTGAAGGACAAGATCGATCCCTACCTGCGGCCACTGTATGACGCTTTGGATGATATGCTGCCGATCGAGAAGCTCAACCAATTCATTGCAAACAGGATCATAGAGGTGGCGCCACTGGCCTTCATGCGTGGGCGGACCCTGGACAATGCCTTCATCATCCTGGATGAGGCGCAGAATTCGACGTCAGTCCAGATCAAGATGTTCCTCACGCGGCTGGGACCTAATGCCAAGTGCATCATTACCGGGGATCTTTCCCAGATCGATTTGCCGCGCCACCAGAAATCGGGACTGATCAAGGCCCTGGATATCCTGGACGGGGTGGAAGGGATCGGGAAGATCTTCCTGGACGCCCAGGATGTGGTCCGTCACCGGCTGGTCCGGGACATCATTATCAAATACGACGAACACGCCAAGCAAATGCGTGAGAAAAAAGAAGAATCATGATTTCAAAAGTGACTTATATAGGGGGCTTGCGCACAGAAGCCACCCATCTCAAATCGGGAAGTACCATCATCACCGATGCGCCCACAGATAACGAGGGGAAGGGAGAAGCCTTTTCTCCCACAGACCTCACATCGACATCGTATGCCTCGTGTATGCTCACCATCATGGGTATTGCCGCACGCAATCACGGCATCGATATGCAAGGCACTACAGCCGAAGTGGACAAGATCATGGCGTCTGATCCCCGGCGCATCAAAGAGATCCACATCAGGATATCCATGCCGGATAAGCCTTACACAGAAAAGGAAAAGAAGATCCTCCAGGCAGCCGCCGACTGCACACCTGTAGGCATGAGCCTGAGCGACAATACCCTGCGCACCCACAGGATCACCTGGGCATAGGTCATGGACAGGATCAGGATCACCGGCCCCGACAAGCCAGTCAATGGGAATATAAGGATCGGCGGCTCAAAAAGCATTTCCAATCGCGTCCTCATCATCAGGGCATTGTGTGATGAAGCATTCCCCATGGAAAACCTGTCCGACAGCACCGATACTGAAAGGCTATTGTCCATTCTTACAGATCGACCCGAGGTGTGCGACGCCCATCATGCCGGTACAACTTTTAGGTTTCTGACGGCATTTCTGTCCTTCCGGGAAGGCACACAAATATTGACGGGGTCATCGCGGATGAAAGAGAGGCCTGTTGGGCCCCTGGTAGAATCTCTCAAGGCGATTGGTGCGCGAATCGAGTACATCGAAAAAGAAGGCTATCCACCACTGAAGATATTGTCCCCGGGAGCCCAGGAAACAGATAAGGTCACCATCCGATCTGATATCAGCAGCCAGTTCATTTCCGCGCTGGCACTGGTGGCGCCAACCTTGCCCAAAGGATTGCGAATCGAACTGTCGGGAGATATGGTGTCCACATCGTATTTGCAGATGACCCTGAACATCATGCGCCAGTTTGGTGTCGAGACCAGTTTTAAGGACAACGTTATCCACATTCCGCCACAATCGTACAATCCGCGACCGTATTTTGTGGAGTCTGACTGGTCATCAGCGAGCTATTATTTTGCGATCGCGGTGCTGTTGCCGGGATCCCGGATCACCCTGGATGCCTATTTTGAGGACAGTGTACAGGGGGATTCGGCCCTTACAGAAATGGGGAAGCATTTTGGCCTTACCACTGCATTTGAAGACAGGCAACTCGTCATTGAGTCCAAAGCACATAATCCGGAGATATTTACGTATGATTTTATCAACCAGCCGGATCTTGCGCAGACATTTGCCGTGCTCACAGGGGCATTGGGGACTGGTGCATCTTGTTCGGGATTGCAGACCCTGCGGATCAAGGAAACGGACCGCATTGCTGCACTGAAGAACGAACTGGCCAAGGTCCATGTTTCTGTTGTCGAAAACCGACCCGCTCGTATCGACATAAGTGGCAAGGCAACCTTTGACGACATTCCTGTGTTTGATACGTACAAGGACCACCGAATGGCGATGAGCCTGGCACCACTGTCGATCCTGCATCCCATAGACATCAACCAGCCGGGTGTGGTGGCCAAGTCGTACCCGGGGTTTTGGAGGGATCTTGAAAAACTTGGTTTTGATCTGAAAAGAATGATTTAAAAGCTTTCCCAGGAATATCCACATAAGTAGAATTTTGAAATAGAACTCGTGCCACGAACAACTCGTGGCACGAAGTCCACGCATTGCTTTGATATTATCCTGTTATATTTTGTAACGATACAGCGAAGCTTTAATGTTTTGAAATGTGTATTAAAACTGGAGCCGAACCAAACTTTATTCTGAAGATGTATGTAATGAGCTTGCATTGACAGCTAGATGATCTGAGGAAAAGATTTCAGACAGGCCCTGTTGAATTTCTACGATTTCCCAAATTATAGATAGAAAGATTTATGATGCATAATTCATAATTTTTACATAAGGAGACTGTCTATTTATTACGGCGAAGACCCTGTGAATAAGTTTGTTTTTAATTGCATTAATAACGATGCCTTTGTGTTTTCCTTCTGCCATTTTTTTTTGATAATAGAGTGCTAGTTCTTTATCATACATGATTGCTGCATTGACACAGTTAGATAAAAGACTTTTGATTTTCTTATTGGCCAGATGGCTGACCTTTGTTTTACCAATTCGACTACCTGATTGATTTGGGAATGGAGCTGTTCCCGAATAGCAGGCAAACTTTCGACCATTCTTAAAACAGGTAAAATTTTCTGTTACTGCGATCATATATGCAGCTGTAATTTTCCCAATGCCAACAACGGATTGAGCCAGCCCATAGTTTTTATCCATTTGTCCATTTTGATGCATTAAGGGATCTATGCGCTGTTCAATGTCCTTAATTTGGGTTGTGTATTCATCAATAAGGCGTTCATTGCACGCATTCAAGTATGCAAATAATTCAGGATCCATCGACAAAGACTGATCTTTGAGTGTTATCATCAATGACTGTTTTTGCCTGACCAGAAAATCTCTCCTTGAGAGTAGTTTTTTTAACTTCATAATCAGGGGATTAGGGAGATGCGTCGTCTGGATAGAAGCTCTCTTTTCAAAAGTATATCGACAGATATCCAGTGCATCGATTTTGTCATTCTTACCCCTTCTAAGGCCCATAGATCTTGAGATTTGAAGTGCATTTTCTTCTCGACAAGGAATGTTTTGGCTGCACAACCACTCTAATAAGGATTTAGAGTATACCCCTGTATTTTCAAAACAGATGAACCAGGAAGACGTGGGTGTACAGGTATGTTTTTTAAGTTCCCTTACAAAGGCTTTGTATCCGGATTTATCATTTGAGAACTGGCCGGCGTAAAGAACCCTTTGATCCTGGTAAAAAGCTGCATCAAAAAATGCTTTAGACATATCGCATCCTACAAAAAATGAATACATTGTAATACTATTTTTTAGGTTAACAGATTAACACTAACACCTTTACTAGGCCTCGAAGCCTAAATTTCTACATGGTGCTTAATCTGTGTATAGCGGAGGACTAATTCAACGGATAAGGCCAAAACCTTAGGCAAGGATATAGGTCACCTCCGCTATTTTATTCACAGTTGCTTGTTAATTTCACAAAAAGAAAAAGTAACAAAAAGAAAAAGTATACATAATGATAATCGTAATATGATTAATTCTTAATCTACTACAATACTAAAGGGCAAGGATGCCAACGGCAACAGAGTTTGGGAAACGTTCCTGTTGGCATCCCCGCCATTCTTTTTGATGTTCCTGTTGGCGTCCCCGCCATTCTTTTTGATGTTCCTGTTGGCGTCCCCGCCAACAGGGCCGGTCTGATTACATTTTCACACTCTTCTAGCTGTAAATGAAGGCTCAAAGATCAAAACCACCACAAAAGCCCAGGCTGCACGACCGTTGGCGTGGACGCCAACAGTAACATGGTGAATCCTGTTTCATGCATCTTTAAATTTCCCACTGGTGTTAGTGCCATCCAACCAGATTTACCTTTTTACAGGAACCCCTTGTCCATCAATCTCTGTTGAAGTAAAAAACAATACAATTGAAATACCTGTTCTCCTTTTTCATTTTCATTATAATTTCTTTCCAGGGTCAAGCTGAAGCATTTCTAATCGACAATTACAATGTGTCTGTCAATATCACAAAAGACGGCGTGTTGAACATCGTTGAGATCATTGATGTCACATTTACTGAAAAACGCCGGGGTATTTTCAGAAAGATCCCTTTGAATTACAATATTGATGGTGTTCGGCGAAATCTCACAATTGAAAAGGCCAGTGTTGCAGATTGGAAATCCAAGATCTATAATGAAGGCGGATACAGGGTCATTCGCATAGGTGATGCCAACACCTACATCGAAGGCAAACAAAGATATGTCATCCGCTATACGGTCCGGAATGCACTGACGTATCACGACGACAGTACGGAATTTTACTGGAATATCATCGGCGATGAATGGGAAGTGCCCATTTTGGAGGTGGACTATACAATCCGATTGCCACTGGATATCAAATTGACAGATGATGATGTCAGGCTATTCAGTGGTCCAACGGGCAGTACAAATAGCACTGCCACACTGGACAAGGACGGGTCTGTGTTGACAGGACAATCCCTGGCCGCATTGCGTCCGGGAGAGGCGGTTACTTTGGCTTTAAGATTGCCACAGGCCTATTTTCAGAAGCCTGAAAATTATTATGAGCCGGGCAATGTTGAAGAGGAGGTGTCAGGCAGTCCGATAAGGGACTTCTTTTGGTATGGCCCGGCCGCCCTTATCGCGATGTTGATCGGTTTCTTCAGTGGAAAGAAGAAAGCAGATCCTGTGGTCCTGGAAACAGAAGACATCTACTATCCACCTGGCGATCTTTCCCCACCTGCTGTCGGCACGTTTTATGACGGGCAGGTCAACACTGAAGATATTGTCTCGCTTATTCCTTACTGGGGCAACCAGGGATTTGTGCGGGTTAAAGGCCTTGGTGAAAAAGGCCGTGAAATGGATATATTTTTTGAAAAGGTGCGTGATCTACCCGGAGACTATCCTGAATACCACCACGTTATCTTCAATAAGATCTTCGAGGATGAGGACCTGGTATTGTTGTCCGTCTTAAAGAACAAGATATACAGTGCCATAAGCAAGGCCGGAAAACTGATAAAGAAGGATATACGCGACAGGGAACTCTACGACCGTGAAATGCTCAGGACCTTTCATTCAGGGTGGATGATCGGATTGTTTTTCCTTTCTGTTTTTGTGGCCATAATGATTTTCATCTTTACGGGATGGATCAAAACAGGACTGGCTTTTATAGCATTGGGGATTACGGCATTTGTCATACATTTCCTCCCTAAAAAACGGTCGGAAAAGGGGCGTCGGTTACAGGCTTATCTCAAAGCATTCAAAGCCTTCCTTGAGGATGGTGCGCCTTCAAAAGTATCAGAATTGATCAGTGCAGATCCGAAATATTTTGAGAAGGTCTTTCCATTTGCCGTGGCCCTGGGTGTGGACAAATCATGGACTTCAAAACTGGCTGAGATGGATTATCATGCACCACATTGGTATTATTACGGCACCCATCCGGTGCCATCCAAGGTGAAAATGTCCCAGTTTTCTGATGCCTTTAATGTCAAAGAGATCAGTTCCGTTTTCAGGAGTGCGCCTTCTTCCAGCGGATCTTCCGGTTCATCGGGTGGCTTTTCCGGGGGCGGTGCCGGTGGTGGTGGGGGAGGGAGTTGGTAGTTGATTAGTAACTAGTTTCTAGTTTTTAGTTTTTTACTGACGAAGACTGCGTCTTGTCAGCATCATGACATGGCTCTGACATCGTCATGAAGTTTCTAGTCCCGATGACCGCCGTCGGCCTTCTTGGGAACCGAAGCAACGCTTAGGATTCAGCCTTTGGCGGTGGCTGCAAGCAAAGCTTGTCGGGATGCCGTACATCCAGGTCTCCTGGATCGTTGGCATTAAAAGTTAAAAGTTAAGAGTGGGGGTGAAAGTAGGAATCGCAAATTTTCTGAGCCCATCCAAATACATCATTTCCTTCAACCAGCCCTAAATCTGTCATCACACGCTATTCGTAGCCGCATATTGGAATTATTGGAGATCCTTGAGAGGGAAATGATTGAATAATAAATAATGAACAGAGATATTGAGCCCTAGTCAAAACCTACCTTGTCAAATCTTTTTTTATCGTTTCAAGGACCCGTGGCACCGCTAAGCCGTGCCACGGCTTAGCGGTGCCACGG
>JBFKJL010000060.1:0-11207 GCA_041631795.1 Saprospiraceae bacterium
AGATCACGACGCCCGCTAACAGGATGATAAAAACGGTTGTGAGCAAGGAGGCGACCGCTGGATTTCGTTGAGCCCACCGCTTGACCCGGGTTCGACGTGTGATCGGCCGGGCATGGATGGGCTTGTTCTCGCGGACCCGCCGCAAGTCTTCCGCCAGGTCCATATTGTCATTGAGGTCCGCAAAAGCGATCTCGGGTTCGATCATCCAGAATTCAGCCAGGTGGCGGGATGTATTTGAATTCTCAGCGCGGAAGGTCGGACCAAAGGTGTAGACATCCGTCAGGGCAAGCGCCCCGAGTTCAGCTTCAAGTTGCCCCGAGACTGTCAGGTTCGTCGGTTTATTGAAAAAATCCTGCCTGAAATCCACTGTACCATCTTCTGTTTTGGGGACATTGAGAAGGTCAAAGGTTGTGACTTGGAACATCTCCCCCGCACCTTCGGCATCGGAACCTGTAATTATGGGTGAATGGATGTGCACAAACCCACGTTCATCAAAGAACTGGTGGATCGCAAATGACAGGGCATGGCGGACCCTGAATATTGCCGAGAAGGTATTGGTTCTGAACCTGAGGTGTGCAATCTCGCGGAGAAATTCCAGGCTGTGCCGTTTAGGTTGCAAGGGATATTTTTCCGGGTCTGCGATTCCGAGCACCTCAATTTTATCTACTGCCATCTCAACGCTTTGACCTTTGCCCATCGACTCGACGATCTTCCCACATGCTGATATGGCAGCTCCAGTTGTGATCTTTTTTAAAAAGTTCTCATCGTAATCTTCATATTTGATGACCAATTGCAGCGTTCGGATACAAGACCCATCGTTGAGCGCTATAAACTGGTTGTTCCTGAATGTACGCACCCATCCCCTTACCATGGCATCATAGCCAAAATCTTTTGAGGACAGTATCTGCTTAATTCTGTGCTTTTTCGGCATGGATCTAAATTGAATCGCAAAAATAAGGATATGTTAAGAATATCAAACCTTATTCTGTTCAATACCGCTGATCAGTGACAAGGCGTCTTGATAGATTGTATCCATACCGTTAGGACTGCTTCCCGGTGCATAAAGGGCCCTTTCCGATAGTGTGAATATGCGTTCGACCGCCGAAACCTCCTCAGGAGTGAAATCCAGCGCATCGAGATGATCCAGCACTTCCTGCTTTTTAGAATACAATGCAGGAAAATTGAATTTATCACCCAGGTATTTTTTAAGGGCCAATACGATTTCCTCGTAAAATGCTTTGGCCTCCTCCCTGTCTTTGTAATCTTTAGCTTTTTCCAACCTGCTCTTAGCCATCTCGAAGGCTTTCACCCGCCGAATGGCTTCAGGATCCAATTTTCCAGATTTAACCAGGTAATACTTAAAAACGGCCATGGATATGAACGCTGTGATCAAAAGGGAAATGATCAATAGGCGGCTCTTTTTGTAAGATAGGACATCTTTTGTAGCGATAAGACGAGACGTCATGTAAATTTCTTCTATTTCAGGTATTTCCTCCCCAGAATTCACTGCAGCCGCACGGCTTCCCTGGGCGACATTGATGACGAAGGGCCCGCTGGACAGTGTTATGTAAACATTGCTGTCAGGATCAAAATAGGTGAAGGAAGGCTGGATTTTGTACCGCCCTTTTACTTTCGGGATGATCAGGTATTCAAATGACTTTCTGTGCTGAATGCCAATTGTATTTGAGGAAGTGTGGTCGGTAGTCACATTCGGATCGTACATGTCTAATGCATCTGACATACTCCAGGAGGGTGGTGATACCATCCGGGCATCACCATTGCCGGCAATCGACATATTGACCACAATGGCATCATCGGTGGTAAAACTGCGCTTATTGACGGATGCTTTCATTGTGTATTGACCAACAGCCCCTGAAAAGTCTTCCCGGTTTGTCTGGGGTAGATTCCGAACTGAAATGGAAATGCCATTTGTGGACATGCGCTGGGGTCTGAGTTGGTTAGAAAAAAAGAAACTGGACCTGCTGCGCTGTGTTGCAATTCCCAGGTTGGCCACAGCGCCTTCGATTTCGTATATCCCGGTTTGCTGTGGAAAGAGGGCCTTGGACTTCAGGATCTTTGTGTAGTATTCGATCCCATTGATGATTTCTCTTTTAAAACCGGATCTCACCTGATTCAGATCCTCGCTGTAAAAGCCTTCGTACGGACTTTCATATATTATATCGAATGTGCGGACATCAAGGGTTGTATGAAGCTTGTATTGCAAGATAACCTGTTGACCCACAAATGCAGTGGTGTCTGATGCGATCATTCTGACAAAGATTTCCCTGTCAGGCCCTGGTCCAATTTGACTGCCTTTGACAACAGAAATACGGATGGGCTTAGTCTTCAATTCTGTGCCACCGACCTTAATGGATGCCGCTTCAATCGTATAAGCTCCAGTTCCCGGGGCTTTCAGAGAATATCCATAGGTCACACTCTGGCTTACTGTCCCATTGATGATGGACATCTGGCTCGATCTGGATGGACCTGAAACCACAACGAATTCGCCAAAATCCGGTGGTTTGAAATTTTGAGCGTCACTCGAATTTTCAAGGACAAAATTCACTTCCAGGAAAGAGCCTGCGATGACCTCCCTCGCATCCGTGGTGGTATAAAAGCGGATATTTTGGCCATTGAGACCTAAAGAAAGCAAAAGTGCCGACCAAACCAGAAAATACTTCATCGGTCAGATTTTCTTGATCTTCTGCTTGTATTTTCGCTTTTTTTCCTTCCCCTTGATGTCAGGTACAGGAGAATTCCTGTCAAAATCAAAGAAATATGACCTTTTGCGCTCAGGTGGTGACTGGATAATCCCATTTGGGTTTGGATACACGCTAATGTCCATCGGGGCGGTTTCATACGTCTCTTCCCCGTCAATAAAATAGGCCGGGGGGATTGTGTATTGGCCAATGTCTTCTGGTTCGAGGTAGTAAGTATGTGTTGACGACGAGGAAATTCGGCCATTCAGACTCTGCATACTCGTGGATACATTGGGTCCACTGATGAGGCGCATCCCTTCGAATTTTGGAGGCTCGAAATTGCCATTGAGGTTTTCCGCTACAAATTCGACTTCAATGTAATTCCCTAGCAGGACGCTGTCCGCACTGACAAAGACTTTAAAGGTCTGTGCATTAGTGATAAACACAATGGTCAATAAAATACCTGTAACGATCAAGTGTTTCATGTCAAAACTTTTACGAAGATATGACGGTGCACAAAACTAATCAAGATTTACCAGTCCTTATCCGGCTTCTTTCGGGATGCATTGAACTTACGCAACTTTTCCTGGACTTTGAGTTCCTCGCTTTGTATGATCTCAAGCAACTTGGCGGCATCAATGCTGTCCAGCGACTGCTTCTCAAGTCTTGTACTGTCAAACTGACCGCCTTGCATTTGCTGACTGGAGTCCTGCTGAGCCTCGTTATCTTCGGATTTTTGCTGCTGATCTTCAGATTGGTTCTCCTCATTTTGCGGTTGTTGATCTTGCTCCCCTTTGTCTTGCTGGTCGTCAGACTGTTCGTCCTGGTTTTGTTGCTGCTGTTGTTGTTGCCGTGCCTGTTTCAATAATTCCTTAACCACGAGAAGATTGTATTTTGCCGCGTCGTTAGATGGATCAAAACGCACAGCCTGCTTGTAGGCCTTCATGGCATCTTCCAGGTCCTGGTTTTTGAAATAAGTATTGCCCAGGTTATAATAGGCGATCGACTTTTCACCCTTCGTGGCGGCCTTGCTCACTGCATTGAGGTAATGATCGGTCGCTTCTTCATATCTCTCCTGGTGGTACACGGAATTGCCCAGGTTAAAATTGGCTTGCAATGAATTATCACGGGCTTTGGCCTTCCTGTAGTTTTCTTCCGCTGAAAGATAATCTTCATTCAAATAGTGGTTGTCACCCTGCACATAGAGGCGATGTGCGGACTGGGCGACGATCACGGATGGGCAAACGACAAAATAAAATGTGATACTGAATATTACGTTCATCATATTCCAAGGACTTTTCTTATACTGAACCTTCTGCGTCTCTGGTTTGAGATAAAAAATTCTGCAATAAAGAACAATACACCCGCAAACAAAAAATACTGAAAATAGCTTTCATAGTCTGTAAAGGAACGTTGCTCGACTTCCTGTTTCTCAATCCTGGATATTTCAGTCTGGATTTTCCCGATCGCCGAGAAAGTCTGGTCTATCATATAAAAAGAGCCCCCGCCCGCCTGGGCTACGTCTTTCAGGAGGCCTACATTCAGGCTGCTTTTAATGGCCTGACCTGACGCATCACGCTTGTATTCCTTGCGTCCCCTGTTCAGGAAAGGCACCATAGCACCTTCTTCGGTGCCCACACCCAGGGTAAATACAAAAGTGCCATTGTCCTTGGCTGATCTGGCCGCCTGGATCGCTTCAGATTCATGGTTCTCACCATCTGATATCAGGATCAACGCTCTTTGTTTTTTCTCCCCGGCTCCAAAAACAGATTGTGACAATGCTATGGCATCAGCTATGACTGTGCCCTGGGTCCCAGCCTGGCGCGGGCTGGCACTTTTGATAAAAAGTTCCGCAGAAGCATAGTCATTAGACAAGGGCATCTGCAGATACGCTCCCCCGGCAAAAAATATCAATCCGATACGCTCTCCTCGCAGGGATTTGATCAATTGGGTCACAAAACGCTTGGACCGCTCCATCCTGTTGGGTGAGACATCCTCGGCCATCATACTTTGAGAAATATCAAGAGCAATGATCACATCAGCACTCTTGGCCTTCACGCGTTGTTTGCGGGCACCCCACTGGGGGTTGGCCCAAGCCACCAGCATGAAAGCCAGACCGGCCAGTATGAATGACACCTTGATCCACTCGCGAAGAAGAGACCACGCGGGAAAAAGCCTCTGGATGACATCAGAAGCACCAGCTCTTTGTATGCTGAGACCCTTGAAATGTATGGCCATTAAAAAGAGAACGATGCCAACGGGTATGGCGATGAGAAAATATAATATGTCGGCTTGTTCAAATCTAAACATATCCTACGGAATAGTTCTCAATATTGTCAGTTTCAATAACCACTCCAGGGCGAGCACGATCATTGCCATTGTAAGAAAAAAACGAAATTCCTCAGAATATCTTTTAAAAACTGATATTTCTATTTCAGTTTTTTCCAAAACATCAATCTCCTCATATATGCGTTCAAGACCGAGTTCATTGGTTGCCCTGAAGTATTTACCCCCGGTGAGTTCCGATATTTCAGTCAGTAATTCTTCGTCAATTTCCACACGCGTCAATCCGAAGACATAGCGTCCATCGCTTCTCCTGCTCATGGGACTGATCGCATTGCCTATGGTTCCTACCCCGATTGTATAAACCTTGACTTTTGTTTCTTTCGCAATTTCAGCAGCAGTCATCGGCTTGATATAACCGACATTATTGACCCCGTCGGTCAGCAGGATGACGACCTTGCTTTCAGAGGCGCTGTCCTTGAGCCTGTTGACTGCTGATGCCAGGCCCATACCGATGGCCGTTCCATCTTCAAGCATCCCGGATTCAAGCTGGTCCAGGAATTCCTTGATGATCCTGTGGTCTGTTGTCAACGGACTTTGCGTAAAACTTTCCCCGGCAAACAAAACAAGGCCGATCCTGTCGAACTTGCGTTTGTCCACGAAATTTTTCGCCACCTCCTTGCTCACGGTCAGCCTGTCGGGGTCAAAGTCCCTGGCAAGCATGCTGCTCGAGAGGTCCATCACGAGCATGATGTCAATGCCTTCGGCCTTGACTTCTTCTTCTTTGAGGATGAGCTGCGGGCGGGCAAGCGCCAGGATGGCCAAAGTGATACCTGCATACCTGAAATATGGCATTGCCTTAAAGAGCAAAGACTTCCACGAATATGCGCCTTCAAGATTGTCAATGTGGGGCAGTACCATCTTTGCCGGGCCGAGGCTACTGCCCCAGTTGTGCCACCAGACCATAATAGGAATAATGAGCAGGAGCAGCAATAACCATGGATGTTGGAATTCGTAATTAGCCATTTTCACTGGTTTCATTATGAAATTCCTGCGCGGTTTCTTTCGTGCAATCCACAAAGGCCTCGGCCTTCTTCAGGAATGCTGCATGGATATCCACAGGTGGCTTGGCCTTGGCAAATTTGACAAGGTCTGCGATCTGAAGAATTTCGACAAGCGTTTGTTCATTGTCCTTGTCGAGGGCGTTTTGGCGCAAAGCCATAATAATTTCATCAGTCGTAGATTCCAGAGCCTGGATGTTGAACCTGTTTTCTAAATACTCCCTGATGATATGTGTCAGTCTGCTTTGATATTCCTTTATACGTCCCGCCTGCCACAATTTTTCCTTTTCAAGCTCATTCAGTTTTTCAAGAGCAATGACGTGTCCCGGCCTTTTGGCTTTAATAACAACTTTCTCTCTTGTACTCCTTTTTTTCTTACTGACAATCCAGGCGACCAAACTGGCAAGAACAAACCCACCGATGACCAGGAATAGCCATAAGTAGTCCTCTATGGACCGGCCTTCTTTTATGATGGGAACAATGGGTAAAATAACTTGGTTTGTGTCAATCGGTGACGTTAACGCGGGCGGGTACACCCTAATGCGCGGAGACTCCAACCTGACGATATCTGGTGCAAACGAAACTGGGTCTGAGAATATGGGCCTGGGATGAGGAAGACTGAAGACACCAAAATCCCAGATGACAGCGCTCAGCGTGTCTGTATACACTTTTTTTGCTCCTCCGGTTGACACGATCAGAGATGGATTGACGGGAATTGCGGAGTGATCATCGATGTCTGTCAGTTCAATTTCAGCAAAATAACCGGTATTGATAGTATCGGATTGAGGATTCGTGGATACAAGGGAATACATGCTGTCCACTTCTGACATGTCCAGGGACAAGAGATTGCCTTCAAAGGGAAATGTAAGCTTGTAGAAGATCATGATTTCTTCACCAATGCCAGTGGAATCCTTGTCCACAGTGATGCTTGACACAACTTGTGAGGACGCGGTAATGGAAAGTAAGAGCGCGACTATGACAAAAAAATGCCTGTATGTCATTTGGATCGCATTTTAAAGAACTGTAATAGCAATTTGACATAATCATCCGTTGTCGATATTTTGACATGGTCAGCGCGCCCTTTTTTAAATGCATTTTCAAAATATGAGCAAAAAGTGTTGTACCGTGAAGCATAGATCTTTCTTACAGCTTCAGATGATGTGTCAATAATCCTGTTTTTGCCCGTTTCCGGATCTACTGCCTGTATAAGTCCGATATTGGGCAGCGATTTCTCAAATTCATCGTAAACTTGCAACCCAATGATATCGTGTTTTTTTCCGGCCACAGAAAGCGATGATTCATATCCATCATTCATAAAGTCTGAAAGCACAAAACTAATGGTCCTTTTTTTCTGGATATTATTGAGATAGATGAAGGCCTGCTCCAGGTGGGTACCTTTCTTTTTGGGTTCAAAGTAGATGATCTCCCTGATGATGCGCAAGATGTGTTTTCGTCCTTTTTTAGGTGGTATGTACTTTTCCACATCTTCTGTGAAAAGTATCGCACCCACCTTGTCATTATTCGTTATGGCAGAAAATGCAATAACAGCGGCTATTTCCGCAATCAATTCGCTTTTAAACTGATTTTGTGTTCCAAAGAATGATGACCTGCTGATGTCAACAATTAGCATGACGGTCAGTTCCCTGTCTTCCTCATAGACTTTGACATGGGCGTGTCCGCTGCGGGCGGTGACATTCCAGTCAATATTGCGAACATCATCACCATACTGATATTCACGCACTTCTGAAAATGACATGCCGCGTCCCTTAAAGGCACTGTGGTATTCCCCCGAGAAGATGTGCTTGCTCAGGCCTTTTGTTTTGATCTCGATTTTCCGAACCTTTTTTAGAATTTCTGTTGCATCCATTAAGGTACTTCGATCGTATTGATAATTCTGGAGATGATGTCTTCCTGTGTTATATTTTCGGCTTCTGCTTCGTACGACAATCCGATCCTGTGGCGCAGAATATCCGCACAGACATTGCGCACGTCATCCGGAATGACGAAGCCCCGTCGATTTAAAAATGCCTGGGCCCTGGAAGCAAGAGCCAGGTTAATACTGGCACGTGGAGAACCACCATAGCTGATGAGAGGTTTCAGGTCTTCGAGTTTAAAATTCTCAGGATTACGCGATGCGAAAACAATATCGAGAATATAATTTTCGATCTTTTCATCCATGTAAATCTTTTTAACGAGCTCACGGGCCTTGAGAATGACCTCGGGCTTAATGACAGGTTTCAGCACCTGGTCGATATCGCCGGATATATTGCGATGGATGATCACTCTTTCCTCTTCCCTGTTTGGGTAATCGATCTTCACTTTCAGCATAAACCTGTCCACCTGGGCTTCCGGCAAAGGATAGGTGCCTTCCTGCTCGATGGGATTCTGGGTTGCCAAAACCAGAAATGGCTCTTCGAGCTGAAAACTCTCCTTCCCAATGGTCACCTGTTTTTCTTGCATGGCTTCGAGCAAGGCACTCTGTACCTTGGCCGGGGCGCGATTGATCTCATCTGCCAATATGAAATTTGAAAAAATCGGCCCTTTCCTGACCGTAAACGCATTTGTTCCCGGGTTATAGATCATCGTGCCAATGATATCTGCCGGCAAGAGGTCAGGCGTGAACTGGATCCTTTGGAATTCGGCATCCACAGCTGATGCCAGGGTTTTAATCGCCAATGTTTTGGCCAAACCGGGAAGACCTTCCAGGAGGACATGCCCCTTGGTCAGTAGACCAAGCAATAATCTTTGCAGCATGTAATTTTGCCCAACAATGACTTTTGAAGTAACTTCGTTAATTTCGTCTATGAAAGCACTATCGATATAAATTTGCTGATTGAGTGCTTCAATGTCTACTGAAACTTGCATCGTGTCTAGTTTTGAAAGAATTGCAAATTTAAGTAATGTGCCAGAAAATTAGAGAAGCATCCAAATTCTTTGGCTCTTAAAGCTTTGTTAAAACAAAAAAACATGCTGTGATGCGCTTGTTTCCATTCCTGTCTATATACTTTATACTCCAGTTCCTGGGGTCTTTCCCTGTTTTGGCACAGAACAGTTTTCAAAAAGATGCCCCTCTGGATCCTGGGGAAGCTATCCACTTGCTCAAGGAAGGAGCTCTGGTTGTCAGGCTCAAAACAAATACGCGAAAAATAAATGAAATACGCGAAAAACTTGCATCGGGCAAACTCAATCAGGTTCACACCCAAAGAATGGAGCGTTTTCTTGATCAAACCAGAGATGAAACCGCGGGGATACATAGCCAGGTCATCAATGCTTTTAACGATCACTACACCTTTTCCAAAGTGTATTTCATCCCCGATACAAACTATACAAAACTTCTTTCAGGTACAACACGAGGACTGTTTTACGATAACAATGTGACTATAAATAGAGAAATTCACATTGAAGAGGCATTCCTCGTTTTTGCCCAGGGCAACCATGAAGAAGAGTGGTACATCATGGATACCGACAACGTTCAGATCCAGGCGCCATTCCCGTCGTATCACAGGTTGTCCGGGCTCAATACTTTATTGCTGACTTCCGGCAAACAGGACAAAATTGTTCAAAAGGTCAACAAAAAACTTCACCGCTACTGGGATAAGCAACAGTAAACTACTCAATATCCATTGTATCCAGGTTAAATTTACGGACTGTGCCTATGATATGTTCTGGCCTGGATGGGCGCTTTGGTATTCTCGGAAAGACAAGTGTATCCATAAAACCCGTATTGATCCATTGGTCAATGACAGAATCCAGGTGAGTTTCTGCAGCGAACAATGCTCTTTCCTGACATCCGCGGTCCTTGTTGTCGAAGAATTCCTTTTCCATTGCGGTAAGGTTCTCATTTATAAGCTGATCCCGGTCCGGAATATCCCTGTGACAGGCGCCCAGCATGACAAACATCAACAAAATTATAAGCCTATACTTCATCGCTCCATTAATTTCCTGATCTTCTCCAAACGGATATCTTTAAGAGAATCAACCGATGCGTTGTAATATGCCTTAAACTTCAGGTGACACAGTGAATCGGCAATCTGGTTTAAGGAATCCCTTTGTGTCCTGAACAAAGAATCAGCAGACTTCCTGCTGGATTTAATGATCTCCAGGGATTCATATTCCCCACATGATGTACACAACATGACAAGGAGAAAAGAAAAGTATTTCAGGGGCTTATTCAAGGTTCAATTTCTTTTTACGGAGTTCAAAGTGCTGACCAAGGTATACTTTACGAACGATCTCATCCTGGGCCAGTTCTTCTGCCGTTCCGGAGCGCAAGATACGTCCTTCAAACATCAAGTAGGATCGTTCGGTTATACTCAGCGTTTCCTGCACGTTGTGATCCGTGATCAAAATGCCGATATTTTTATTTTTCAGTTTTGAAACGATATTCTGGATATCTTCCACAGCGATCGGGTCAATCCCTGCAAATGGCTCATCGAGGAGAATAAAACTTGGATCTGAAGCCAGGGCACGCGCAATTTCCGTCCGGCGTCTTTCTCCCCCCGAAAGAGAATCGCCAACGTTTTTCACAACCTTATGCAATCCAAATTCCTCGATCAAAGAATCGAGTTTTTGTTTTTGCTCAATCTTCGATAACTGTGTCATTTCAAGTATCGCCGAGATATTGTCTTCCACTGTTAGCTTTCTGAAAACTGAGGGTTCCTGAGGCAAATATCCAATGCCCTTTTTGGCGCGTTTATACATTGGTTCATCGGTAATATCCACGTTATCAATAAATACCTTTCCGGCATCCGGTTTGATGAACCCGACGACCATGTAGAATGTTGTCGTCTTTCCCGCGCCATTGGGTCCCAGCAGCCCTACGATCTCGCCGCGCCGGACATTGATGGTCACATCATCAACCACCTTTCGCAGACCATATTTCTTGACCAGGTTAGTTGCTCTTAGCTCCATTAAAAATTTCTTTTAGATTAATCTTTGATTCAATATCCCACCCCCCTTTTAATTCTTCAAGCTCTAATTTAACGACTCTTTCTGATTGTCTGCGTTCTGAAATCCGCCCCGCATCCCATCGTCCATTGTTGTGCAGTGGATGCAATACCAAGGAGTAGTGTAGAAAGACCAAAATAATGTCAAAGTTGGTACTCGCCATTTGGAGCTCTTGTTCCAGCCATTGTAGCTGTTCTGTCCCTGGGTTTAAACTTTC
>JBFKJL010000061.1:0-11065 GCA_041631795.1 Saprospiraceae bacterium
CTTCATCTCAACTACCTGCCCGCATTGTATCGCCATAATGTAGATGTCATGTCCACCACTGAGGTTCTGCACATCAGGTGTCGACCTGGCGATAAGCACAACTCTCGTGAAAGACAAAGTTCAAAAGCGTCGCTGAGTGAGCTGCCATTCCGCTACGAAATCCATGCCCGGGACACACATACAGGAGAGCCCCTGGTGTGTTTTGCGAAAATTCTGATCCTGGCCGCCGGAACTGTCGGCACTGCCAGAATCCTTTTGAATTCAAGACCCTACCTGGCGCATTTAAGCCACCAGGTCGGAAAGAATATAGCATTCAATGGCAGTGTGAAGATCGTGGGTATGATTCCTGAGGGTATTGCAGAAGCAGACATGTGGTCCGGCATGTCGCATTCAGGGATGATCAGTTACCACTTCCTGAAGTCCCATGGTGTCACCATTTCATGTGCCAAACCCCTGCCTGTGATACTGACCAGCGCCGCGCAACTAAGCCTGGAGAACAAGCAGGGAATGCCCGAGAACTATTGGGGGACTTCTCATGTCTCACTAATGAAAAAAGCGAGACGAAGAATGCTCGTGCTCTATGCCCTGGGACTCACGAGGGACTTTGCTGAGATCAACATCAGCGCGTCAGGTAAGGTATCCCCGGAATTGAAAGTCACCCAGAATTTGAGGAATTACTACAAAAGGACCAAAAGCCTCCTGGAGTCACTTTTTACCCGCAATGGAGGACAAGTAGTTCATGCTGAAATGGTCAACCGGAAGGGAGAACCTTATGAGGATCTGTATTTCAGTACTTCCCATATGACTGGTTCTTGCCGCATGGCGGAGTCAAAAGAAGATGGTGTCACTGACAAGTATGGTGAGGTATTTGGCTATCCCGGAATATTCGTTACCGGGGGTGCTGCTGTGCCGGGATCCCTTGCGGTCAACAGCAGCCTGACGATCCTGGCCAATGCAGAGCGTATTGGAGATCATCTTGTGAGAAAATATTGTACATCATATAAATCCTGAAAAATGAGAAACATTATCATAACATTCACAGCCTTGTTCTTTTTCTCTTTTACTTTGAATCCCGGGGAAGAAGGGAAGGAATTGTATATAACGTACTGTGGGAATTGCCATGGTTTGAAAATGGTTTTGGTCGGACCCCCCTTGTCATGTATAGGAGAGCGTGTTGACCATGCATGGGTACACAGGTGGATCAAGGATCCGGATGGTGTTTTGTCTTCAGGTGATGCTCACGCTATTGAGATTTATGAGAAATTTTCTGTACCTCATCCCGTCTTTGAGATAGATCCCGTCCAGGTGGATTTGATCCTTGGATATCTTGAAAGCAAATGCGAATGAAGGGTCAGAAGCCGCAGAGAGTCACAGTGTCTTTTGGCTGGATCTCAACCAAGTAATGATAGCTATCATTACATCACTTGACCAACATCATCCTGGCAAGGCTACCAAAAACACAGCCATTCTATAATTTTAGGTCGTAATATTGATTCAAGAGAATCTTGGAATAACATTAATCAACACATTTATAAAGCATAAATCCATGAAAAATCTCTCTGGTATGGTCAAACGGGTTGTCTTATTTGTTTTCGTGCTGCTCATCACTGCTGGTGTCAATGCTGTCATGGCCCAGGATGCTGCTGAAGAATCCAAGAAGGATTTGCGTCCAGTAAGAAGCACCTTTGAAAGCGTGTGGCTCATTGACAATCAAACTGTTATGGTGCCCTTTAAAGGCACATTGGAAATGGATGTCCAGCACCGATTTGGTCTTGTGGAAAATACATTTGATGACCTGTTTGGCATTTATGCACCATCCGTCATTCGTCTTGGTTTCAATTATGTACCCATTGAAAAACTGCAGATGGGTTTTGGCATAACAAACAGGCGATTGCATTGGGATTTTCATGCAAAGTATGCCATTTTGCGCCAGGCACGATCCGGGGGTTCCCCATTCAGTATCACTTACCTCGGCAATATGGCCATTGATACAAGGGATGGTGACAATTTTGAGGAATTCGTGGACAGGATCGCTTTTTTTAACCAGGTCATGATTGCACGAAAAGTGAGTGATGCCTTTTCTGTACAGCTATCTGGCAACTGGACACACACCAACTTCCCTGCGAAACAGTTTAATGAAACAACAAGAGTAGATGATGTGATGAATGCAGACCACCTGTCGGTATCTGCACTGGCGAGGTTGAAATTTGGGGATGCCATGAGTATTATTATAAACTATGACCAACCTATTACCACACACGATATTGAAGGGTTGGAACCTGAACCGAACCTGGGATTCGGGCTGGAGTTTGTAACGAGTTCCCACACATTTCAGATCTTTCTGGGAAACGCAACGGGCACCATTCCACAATTGATCCATCCTTTAAACCAGAATGGGGGCAGCGATTTTGTGATCGGATTTAATATGACACGTCTGTGGAATTTCTAATATGGCTTTAAGAGCCGAAGTAAATAGGTCATAGGCTTATAAACCTATGACCTTTATTATTTCAGGCAATTCTGCGTCTCAATCGAATATGATTGACAGAATGTACCCCCCGGAGATGGAAAGACTCTCGCAGTTTCCAGGGGTGCGCATGGTGATGTCGATCTGCTCCGTGTCACGCTTTAATTTTTCCATAAAAACATATACACCAAAGTATTCTCTGTTGATTTCTACTTCCACAAATTCAGTTCGGCTGGCATATCGTCCCATTTTGCGAACGAGGGTGTATCCAAATTCATAGTACATCAATGTCCGGTCACTGTAAAAATTGTCGTCGCGATTGACAATATGCCCAACCAGGACCCAGTCTTTTTCTTCGGGCATTCCAAAAAAGGAAACGTCGACTGATATATATATCTCCATCGAAGCCGGGATTTTAGCCTCATTGCGATGGCTGCGCCCCGGGTGTCGATAATAATTTAGGGGATTGAAAGGAATGTTGTGATTAAATAAACAAGATGTTGAGCCAGATTTTATTTTATTTCAATGGTTTCAGATGCATTAACAAAGACCACATTTCCGATTTTGTCATAGCCTTCAAAGACGTCCATTCCCAGCTTAACTACGGCTTTTTCGACAAAGCCGATAAATGTGAGATCCGCATGTCGTGATCTGTCATTGATGATGGTTTTCTGGTCGTCAGATATTTTTTTAGGGATCAACGTGATGTTTTTCGGCGAAATGGGCAACTGGCCGGCTTCGATCAAACCAAATAATCTTTCCCGGGCTTCATCAATGGATTCTTCAGGGAATAATGCAAATATATTGATCGTCGCCTCACTCCAGTCTTTATGACCGAGCAGGATGTAGGCAATCAGGATCATGAGATTGGCATTCCGGAAATCCCGGGGCGTGATCCAAAGGTGAATTTCTCTTCTCAGGCCAAAACCTTTTTCCGAGGTGGCAAGAACGATAAAATCAAAATGTACTGCCCGGACCAGGGCAAAATTGTCAATGATCTCTGGGAGGTTGTCCGGATGGTTCTTGTGGAATTCGAATAGGAGCAAATTGTTTTCCGTTCCGGCAATGCCCGGCATTTGGATGGCCTGGGCGACAATGGATGTGAATGAAGGACTGACCAACGCATCGACAAAAACATTGCTTTCGCTGGTTTCCGCATACCGGATCAGCTGGTCCTTGCATGAACGCGCTTCCTTATTTGACTCTTTGGACAGGTAACCTTTGATGTAATGGATATAGGTGCCAAAGCCATACCTGTGGGCAATCCAGCTTAAGAATTCAAAAGCGGAAATACGCTCAAAACTGCTGGATGAGATCGCTATGGCTGAGGGACGCCAGCTTCTGATTTTTTCCTTATCTGTTTTTTGAAGGAAAACCTGTGTCTGCCGGCTGAACTGAAAAATCACACCCTGGAATATGGCAGCGAGATTTTTCTTGTCCTGGTTAAAATAACCGACCACTGCAAACAGTCCCGATATCACGAGTAGAGCGACGATGGCGTAAACTGGACTCATCAGGAACATCAGGATAAGGCAACAGACAGCGCCGAACAAAGACACATACCAACGCGATCTGAATTTTGGCCTGTAAGAAGGATCAGCGGCAAAATGATTTAGAAAGGAGATAAGACAAAGCGAGCCGTAGGTGACCATAAAGAACATGGAGATGATCTTGGCTACGCTGTCAATGGCACCCATCATGATAAATGCAGCGGCAATAAAGAATGTAATAACGGACGCATTAAAGGGTTCGTCCTCCTGACCGCGTCCGCGGGAGAGCCAGGTGTTCAGCTTCGGCGTTGGAAAGATATTGTCCCGGGCAATGGCCTGCAGGGTCCGGGGTGCCACCATGATACTCCCAAGAGCTGATGACATTGTCGCGGCAGCCAGCCCGATGGGGATGATCCACCAGCCCTGAAAGGCAATATCAGCCATAACGAGACGGGAGGTGTCTGCAAGATCCCGGGGAGAGGCAGAGTCCGCCAATTTCCATGCGATCAACATGTACATGACCATGCCGCAGAGCGTGCCTGCAAGGGTGCCGAGTGGGATGGATTTACCCGGATTTTTCAAATCTCCAGAGAGCCCCACACCTGCAGTCATCCCGGTGAAAGCCGGAAAAATGATGGCGAACACAATAAAAAACCCTACAGGAACTGGAGAGTCCCCCTGGGAACCAGGTTGACCTGAATTGCCGTTTAATGATTTTTGTTCTGAGATTTCGGATGGTGACGTGTCGAAATCAGTGGTCTCCTTCGGGGATCGGTTAGAGTTTACATCAAAAGAAATTTCGTTTTTTATGGAAGCCACCGGATTGAAATCCGTGCTTTCAGCGTATTCCGTTTGTCCCATGAAAAATGCCAGCAATGATATGGCCAATATCGTGACCACAGAATAAAGAAGCTTGATGCCAAGGCTGGCACCTCTTGTCAGCATGATATATGTAAGTAACAAGAGACTTGGAACGCCGATGGTCTGCTTTTGATCAAGCACATAAACAAGCCATTTGGGCAATTCAATGGATTGATTCAGCCAGTTGAAAAGCGGAACAAACGCCTCCGAAAATGCCATGATATAAAAGGCCACACTGATGGCTTGAGATAAGAAAAGTGCAAAACCGATCGTGGAGCCAATGACCAGGCCAAATGATCGGGAGATCATATAGTACTCCCCGCCACCTTCCACTTTCTGGTTAGTGGCAATCTCAGCAATCGCCATGGCAGTAGGGATGGTGACGAAATGCCCTATAATCACGATAAGGATGACACCAAGGAAACCCACCTGCCCAACAGCAAAGCCAAATCTCAGGAACATGATCGCCCCCAGGATGGTGGCAATGGCCGTAAAAAAGACGGGAGCAGTCCCAAAAGTTCGCGCTTCGGAGGTTAGGGCCTTTTCCATTAGATTAATTAAAGATACCTTATTGTTGAGGGAATTTATAGTTAATTATCCAATGGTGGAAACATAAACCTTGAATTATAATCAGACCATATTTGATCAGGACACAAAACAATACCGGGCAAGATCATTCGTGGAGGTGACATAAACCATATAAAAGGACATCCAGGTCATTTATTTTGCTGGAAATTTTATCAAGACATGAAGATTTTTGTAAGATTTTTTCCTCTCTTGCTGGTGTTTTGTATTCTGGGGTGCAGCTCTGTTGATACACCTGCTCATATCCTGCACTCGCCGGCTAAATTTACCACTATAGAATTCGCACTGGATGAACATGGGGTGCCGGTTTATACCGTCTTCTTTAAAGGGGATACAATTATTCGGCCGTCGCAAATGCAATTTGAATTTAAAGATCAGCCGGCCATGCGTGGAAACATGAAAGTCGTGGATGGCAGCATTGAAAGAGTGGAGGACAACTGGGAAATGCCCTGGGGCGAGAAGAGATATGTGGAAAATATCTACAATGAAATGGTTTTGGATCTCATGGAAAGACAATCACCACGCAGATCTTTCAGCATACATTTTAGGGCCTACGATGATGGTGTGGCCTTTCGTTATCAATTTAATGATCAAAGGCTGGTGGATTCTGTCATCATCTTGGAAGAAAGGACTGATTTCAATTTGAAAGGGGATCACACGGTTTGGTGGATCCCGGGCGACTGGGATATTTATGAGCACCTCTACAGCACGACGCTATTTTCGGAGATCGATGCCACAACGAAAAGAGACCATCCCAATCTCGCCGCGACGTTCATTCCTTATAATGCCGTTAATACACCTGTTACAATGAAAACTGAGAATGGACTATACCTGAGCTTTCATGAGGCCAACCTGACTGATTATGCGGGTATGACCCTGGCGGTGGACACATCGGGTATGGCAATGCACAGTCTACTGGTGGGTTCGGACCGATTGGGCTATAAGGTCAAGCGAGCCTTACCGTTTTATACGCCCTGGCGGACCATCCAGATCAGCAAAACTGCTGCCGGACTCATAGAATCAGACCTGATCGTGAATCTCAATGAACCGTCTAAAGTTGATGACATATCCTGGTTTGTCCCCAAAAAATACATGGGGATTTGGTGGGAGATGCACCTCGATATTTCTTCATGGGACCTGGCCAGCGGAAGGCATGGTGCAACAACAGACAATGCCATGAACTTTATAGATTTCGCATCAGCAAATAATATTACAGGTCTTTTGGTTGAAGGTTGGAACACAGGCTGGGAGAGATGGATAGGGTTTGATGACAGGGAGGGCGTATTTGATTTTATAACGCCTTACCCGGATTATGATCTGTCAAGGGTTGTGGCTTATGGTAAAGATAAAGGGGTCGAGCTCATTATGCACCATGAGACTTCCGCTGCGCCCAGAACCTATGACCAGCAGATCGATACGGCATTTGCTCTCATGCAGTCATTGGGCATTCACTCAGTGAAGACTGGCTATGTTGGGAAGATCATACCAAAAGGTGAATATCACCACGGGCAGTGGATGGTCAACCATTATAGACGGGTTTTGGATAAGGGGCTTCAATACAACATTGCCATAAATGCCCATGAGCCGATTAAAGCGACTGGGCTTCGACGCACATATCCCAATGCCATCTCTCGTGAAGGTCTGCGTGGCCAGGAATTTAACGCCTGGGCAAGCGATGGGGGAAACCCACCTGAGCATTTACCTATTGTGGTTTTCACACGGATGCTCGCTGGACCAATTGATTTTACACCGGGGGTTTTTGACATTTCACTGAAACAAAAACCCGACAACAAGGTGAACACAACGATTGCACATCAGCTCGCTTTATATGTGGTGATCAACAGTCCTATCCAGATGGCGTGTGATCTGGTTGAAAACTATGAGGGCCATCCCGCATTTCAGTTTATTCGGGATGTAGGGGTCACGTGGGATGACACCAGAGTCCTCGGGGGAGAGGTAGGTGATTATGTGATTATTGCACGTCAGGAAAGAGAAACAGGCGCCTGGTTTGTGGGCGGCATCACGGATGAAGAAGAGAGGTCTGTACGCGTTCATTTTGATTTCCTGCCAGTAAGCCGATCCTACAATGCTGTGATTTACAGAGATGGCGATGAGGCCCACTACAGGGATAACCCGACGGATTATACAATTGAGAATACTGTTGTGGATTCTCAGTCTGAGCGCGATTTTGTGATGCGACCAGGTGGTGGTTTTGCAATAAGCCTAAACCCCGTTTCCAAATAACTGGGGCAGTAAATTTCAAAAGGTTTTGAACTTTGTCAGGGGACGCTTCCCGTCAAGTGCATCTGTCAGGAAGTTACTGACATGGCCATTGACAATCCACATTTCGATATCGTGTTCACGGCAAATTTCCGCTGCCTGGATCTTGGTTGTCATCCCTCCAGTCCCGTAATCTGAGGCTTTTTCGTCAATATATGACATGGCGACATCAAGGTTGGTGACCTCATCGATGAGTTTGGCATCCGCATTCTTGTAGGGATTTTTATTGTACAATCCGTCAATATCAGACGCCAGGACGAGGAGGTCAGCCTCAACAATTGCAGCGACATAGGCAGACAATTTATCATTGTCGCCAAGGATGATCTCGTCAGCGGACACCGTATCATTTTCATTGATGATGGGTGTGTATCCAAAATCCAGGAGTTTGTGAATGGTGAGTTCAACATTTTTACGGGCGTCATCACTTATAAAATCCCTGTAAACAAGCAAGCATTGTGCAACATTCAAACCAAAACTTGTAAAGACTTCATCATAGATTCCCATGAGTTTATGCTGGCCTATAGCTGCGAGCGCCTGTTTTGACACAACCCTGAGATTGTCATCATTTAAGGGCATAAACTGTTTGGCTGTCGCTATCGACCCCGATGAAACGACTATGATATCGTACTTGTCGCGCAGGGCGACGATTTGTCGGGCCAAATCTTCAATTTTCGCATAGGATATCCTGTCCGAGGAAGCAAGTAATGTTGATGTGCCTATTTTGAGCACAAGTGTTTTTTTATACATCTATTGTCTTATATGTCCATTTCCAAAACAAAACCATTTATTAGTGACCAGTTGGTCAATACCGACCGGTCCCCTGAAATGTGTTTTTTGCGTGCTGATGGCCATTTCTGCGCCAAAACCAAATTGGCCGCCATCTGTAAAACGCGTCGAGGCATTGTGGTATACTGCTGCACAATCGACTTCCTGCATAAAACGCCTGGCCGTTTCCAAATCATTTGTGACAATGGAGGCAGAATGTCCACCTGAATACCGATTGATCGTTTCAATGGCCATGGATTGATCATCCGCCTTCAAAAGTAAAATTTTAGGCGCCAGGAATTCCTCGTTCAGTACATCTTCTCCAGTAACTTCCTGTACCCCTGGCTGTGTAAACTCTTTGTTGTGTGTCAAAACTTCTATACCGGCATTATGAAGGGTTTCTACAAGGATTTTGATGAGGTTTTGATCTTGGGCAAGATCTCGGTGGATCAGCACTTTGTCAAGTGCATTGCATACACTGATACGGGCTTTTCCATTCAGGATGATATCGACAGCCATGTTGAAGTCGGCATCTGCGTCAATATAGAGGAAGTTGTTTCCTCTTCCACTGACGATCACCGGAGCACTGGTGTTTTCCCGGACAAATCGGATCAAGCCCTCTCCACCGCGCGGAATGATGAGGTCAATACCTTCAGAATTGTCCCTGATCAGGGTCTGGGTATCTTTACGGCTGATATCAAGGTAACGGACAAAGTCAGCTGATACACCATTCGATGTGAGCGCGTCATGCCAAAGTTTTACCAGCGTCAGGTTTGTGCGTCGTGCTTCTTTTCCGCCTTTCAACAAGATCCTGTTACCTGCCTTGAATGCTGTCACAGCAGCTTCAATGGTTACATCGGGCCTGGATTCATATATGATCAAAATCGTCCCGAATGGCACAGTTCTGTTTTCAATTTTTAAGCCATTGGGATGGGTAAATGCATACAGCAGCCTATTCACCGGGTCTTTCAAAACCATGGCATCGTCAACTGCCCTGGCCATGGCTGAAACTTTGCGCTTGTCGACAATTAACCGGTCCAGCATGGAAGGGTCGTCCCCTCTGTATTGAGTCACGTCATTATTGTTTGCTGTGATAATTTCCCGGGCTGATGACGTTATGCCCGTTGAAAGTGACCGTAGGACGTTATTTTTAACTGATGTAGGCAGCACCTTTAAAATTTTTGGCGAAGGTAATGTCTTAAATCCAAGAATTAGGTGACAAGGTTTTCATTCTCCAATGATTTTCATCAATTTTAGGAGCCCGTGCCACGGCTTACCCGTGGCACCGCTAAACCGTGGCACGGATTTACAGTGTTTTATAAACAACCGACCATTATGAGCTATGACAAAAGTATAATCGTCAATGGATACAGACACGTGTTGTATGCCGCAGATCGTCTTAATGAAGCTGACATGATGGCCAGGAGTTTTGACTTTTATCATTTCATGAACAGGAGGCGCTCCGTGAGAGACATCTCGGATGCTCCTGTCGAAAGGCGGGTCATTGAAAATATCATCATGACGGCTGGAACAGCGCCATCAGGCGCACATAAACAACCCTGGACCTTTTGTGCAGTAAGCAATCCCGGGCTTAAAAAGAAGATCAGGCGGGCAGCCGAAGAAGAGGAAAGACTCAACTACTCATCCCGAATGAGTGAAAGATGGAAAAAGGACCTTGCACCCCTGGGGACTGACATGCACAAACCCTTTCTCGAACGTGCGCCCTGGTTGATCATCGTATTCAAGAAAGTCTATGAGATTGATGAGGAAGGCCGCAAGCACAATAATTATTATGTCAATGAATCCGTGGGTATTGCGTGTGGTTTTTTGATTGCGGCGATCCATAATCTCAACCTTGTGACACTGACCCATACGCCAAGTCCAATGAATTTCCTGTCGGATATTCTCAAACGACCTTCCAATGAACGGCCGTACTTATTGCTGCCTGTCGGTTATCCTGAAGTGCCGGCTTACGTGCCAGATATAAAAAGAAAGAATATTGAAGAAATAGCTCAGTTTTATATCTGACAAATTTAGTTTTTACGAGATGAACTATTGAGGTTTTTTAGAGATTCAATTTCTTTTTTCAAAGCATTTATTTTCTTCTGCTGAGTTGTCCATAGTTCTGCAAATATTTCAAAAACAAAAGTCCAGTCTTCGTTGTCGAAAGATTGTTGTTGATTTGGATAATGGTCAAAACTCACATCGAACAATATATCTTTCTCTGGAAACCATTTATCCTTTATCCTTTTATTTTCTGCTTGAAATAATTGAAAGAAATTTTCCACCTCATTTCGTGAAGGCAGAAGACCTTTTCCCTGCCTTTTCCTGGAAACCAAATTAGCTATGTTTGCCCTGAAAGGATTGGGACGTTCATTGATGACAGGAGGCAGAAATGGGTTTATTTTTTCCAGGAAAAATTGGGCCTCGGCATTAATTTTAATTTGTACATCAGGTACTTCCTTGAATTCCTTTGAATTTACCCTGATTGTTTTCAGGAAATCGTATTTAATATCTCCTTCAGGAAATTCAGATCTGTGAAAAATTTTCGGATGTATTTGATCCTTACCGAAGATTGCTTCCCAACTATTTAAAATCTCCTCAAATTTATAGAAAC
>JBFKJL010000062.1:0-10938 GCA_041631795.1 Saprospiraceae bacterium
ATATGGTCCTTGAAGGCGGCCCTTATTGTTATGATTATTATGAGATCACCATTGAAGGGGTAGGGTCAAACGTCGGTTCCATGATGGTGACGGCACCGGGAACCTACAGTGTCACCATGACAGCGCCATCTGGCCTTTCATGTTGGGGCACGATCATTGTTGAGGACAAAACCCTGCCTGAGCTTGATTGCGAAGACGTTGAGGTCTTTTGTTCACAGGATCAGCCTTTGGAGCCGGGCGACATCATCTATGGGTACGATGATGCGGAATTCATCAATCAAACTGTTGGCAGCGGATCAACGGTCGATCTGCCGTTTACCATTGCATCCGGGGCGGGATCAACGATAGCTGATGTCTTTATGGAGTTGCAGATCGAGGCGGCCAATGTCAGCCTGATCGATGTTTATCTCCAGTCGCCCGGAAATTCGTTTGTTCATATCCTTGATCTTGACCTGGGGACAGCCCATTGCACAAACAGCAATCTCGATATCGATGTCTTCGATGGCGCTGCCAATGCCCATTCGGACTTCTTTGGCCCGGGCAATTGCCTTGACACCTATAATGCTTTTATCGGGGCCTACAGACCACTGAATTCATTTGCATCAGAGTTTGATGGCGAAGATGCGCAGGGGCAATGGATGTTGAGGATTTCAAATGGCGGAACATCCAATCTATGGTTGAAAAAGGCAAAAGTGCGCGTGACCACAAATGAAGGCCAGATCACAGATTCCGGTCTTGCTGAAAATGGTTGCGGACCGTACACCATGGATTACAAGGACCTGTATGTCGGTCCCGAATGTGCCAATGGATATTGGAATGTCATTAAAAGGACCTGGACGGTGACAAATCAAAGTTCAGGCATTTCTTCAAGCTGTGTTCAAAATATAAAACTAAAAAGATGGCACCTCGATCAGATCATCTGGCCTCATAACTACGATGATATTGATTACCCGGTGCTCAATTGTGAAATATTGTTTGACCTGACAGACTGGACTTTGGATCCGTCAATCGTCAACAGCGATACGATTCCATTGCCGGTTGTGACCGGGCGTCCCGGTGTGCCTTTTGGTGAGGTCTGTGACAACTGGCAGATGTCTTACACAGATACAAAATTGGGTATCTGTGGCAAGTACTCCTTTAAGGTTGTCAGGAAATGGACTGTATTGGATTGGTGTACAGGGGAGGTTGTTGATCACAACCAGATCATCAAGGTATTGGACAGGAATCCCATCGTATTGACATGTGCTCCTGATGATCCGATTACAGGCGAATACGAGATATTCACCAATTCAAACGGACAGCAGATCGGTTCCTATGTGACAACGACAAAACCATACAGCTGTACTGGCGACTGGACGGTCAAACCGCCGATCGTCATTGACAACAGCTGTGATCCCCATGATCTGTATTTTGATATCTATTATTTGCTGGCGGATGAAGATGGCGAAGCTCCTGTAGACGGAGAGTATATCCAGACGAATGTCAGGTATGGCTCTGACGGCAATCCGGAGAAGATCCTCGACCTCCCGATGGGAAGGACATGGATCAAATATTATGTTGAGGATGATTGCGGAAACACAGGAGAGTGTTTTACGGAAGTTACGGTTGTGGACAAGGTTGTTCCAAACCCGGTATGTATTGAATTTACGATCGTCGCTTTAGGCGAAGACGGGTGTGCCAAGCTGCACGCTGAATCGATCGACAATGGCAGCTGGGATAACTGCGGTATAGACGGATTCATGATCAAGAAAGACTTCGAATCAGCTTCTCAATACAGGGACTATGTCGAGTACTGCTGTAGCGACTGGGGTGAAGAACGTCTCGTCCATCTCAAGGTGACGGATACATCGGGAAATACAAACACATGTGAAGTCGTTGTGCATATTCAGGATAACCTGCCTCCTGTTGTGCTGTCACAACCTCAGAACCAGTTTTATAACTGTGGGTCCGGGCCGGTACATATTGGCGATGTGATCAATGATTTTCTCGATGACTTCGAAGTTGTGGACAACTGTTCTGCGAGCGTGAGCCTGGTGGATCCGGGAATTGTCAATGACGTCTTTGACGGCAACGACTGTGGAGAGGGAACATATACGATCAAGTACAAGGTCGAGGATATTTGTGGCAATGAATTACCGGTGATCAACCAGACATTGACCATGACAAACCCAATTCTGGATAATCCTGGTGCTTTTACGGTAACGCGGTGGCCCTCAGATATGGAATTGAATAATTGCTCGACGCTTGAAGATCTCAGGCCCGAGAATTTATCCCAGAATGCTGATGACATCATTGTGAATACAAGCGTGTGTGACGGTATAGCCATCACCTACGATGACCAGGTCTTCCATAACGTGGATGGGGCTTGTCTTAAAATACTGAGGACATGGACTGTGATTGACTGGTGTATCGTATCTGCGAATGGAAATAACCTTTCAGTAGGGACGAGAACAGATGTTCAGGTGATCAAGGTCTTTGATAGTGTCGAGCCGGAAATTGCCTTTACTCCTGTCGTGACAGCGGAAGGATTTGATTCTGATTGTTCAGTCAGTACGAATAATGATTCGCTGTTGATCATTTCTGCGACGGATGCCTGTACGGATCTTTTTAACGATCAGCAGTTGATCTATTCCTACCAGGTGATCTATGAAGATGGCACAATTGCGAATGGTACAGGCGCAAATGCCAATGGGACGTATCCTTGGGGAACACATACGATCAGGTGGTACGTTGAAGACCACTGTGGAAATGTTGCTACCCAATCAACGACCCTGCGTATTATTGATGTCAAGGCACCAACACCATACTGTCTTGGATCCGCTGTGACTGCTACGATGAGCAATGACGGTCCGGTAGGCATTTGGGCGAGGGATTTTGTCCTTGGCAATCCTCCTTACGACAACAAGACCGGGGTGTGTGATACGCTTGAGGTCGATATATACTTCCTGAATGAAAATGGCCAGAAAGTCGACGGACTGGAATTTGACTGTGACGATATTCCTAATGGGATCTCACAAATCATCAACCTGGAGGTCTACTTTGAAGATGAGGCCGGAAATAAGGATTTCTGTGTTGTGCAGTTGTTCCTGCAAGACAATGAAAGCGACGTTTGTGAAGACAACGACGCTTCCATGGCTGCTGTAACGGGGCAAATACAGACAGAACACGCCGAATCAGTTGGTGATGTGATGGTGGAGATTTCCAGCGACCAGGCTGAATTCCCCAAAACGGACTTGACTGGCGCAAGTGGTCAATATGCTTTCTCTGGCCTGCTGACAGGACATAATTACAAGCTTGTTTCAGAAAAGAATGATGATCCGATGAATGGGGTCTCTACACTGGATATCGTTTTGATCCAAAGACATATTCTCGGGTTCGATCCTCTCGATTCTCCATACAAGATCATCGCAGCGGATGCGGACAACAGCAAGCATGTCTCTGCCATTGACCTGATCACATTGAGAAAGATCATTCTTGGCATCAGCATGGACTTTCCAAACGGCCAGGAGTCATGGCGTTTTGTGGATTCAGATTATCAATTCAGCAATCCTCAGAATCCATTCCCGTTTGACGAATCCATTGATCTCATTGGTTTGAGCCAGGATCAGTCAGGGAAGGATTTCATCGCCGTAAAAATCGGTGATGTCAATGCCAGTGCCACACTCAATGCGCAGGATGAATTTACGGAGAAGAGAGATGCTGAAGCTGTCACGCTGTATGCCTCAGACATTGTACTACAGGAAAGTGAAACGCAGGTTGTCCCAGTGTACGCGAGAAACTTTGAGGATCTCTACGGCCTTCAGTTTACATTGGATTTCGATCCTTCAGCTATCATGGTCAGCGACATTGAGCCGGGTGCACTGACAATAGACAGGGCTGTCCATATCGGTTGGACCCAGGTGGAAGACGGTATGCTGGCATTCTCATGGAATGATGCAAGTCCCGTTCAGGTCGATGACACGACTCCATTGTTCAACATTGTCCTGACGGCACAAAAAGATGTGTCCATCAAGGAAGTATTGAACGTCAGTTCGAAGACCGTCAGGGCGGAAGCCTATGACAGCAATTATACGTCTAAAGAGATTGCATTTGAATTCGATGTTGACCTTGAGGATGGTGAATTGGTTGTGTACCAGAATGTGCCCAACCCATTTGATCAGTCAACTGAAATTGCCTTTAGCCTGCCCAAAGCTTCGGATGTTGTGTTCACAGTGTTTGATGTGAATGGACGCGTTTTGATCAAGCAGAGCCGGCGATACAACAGTGGGAACCATTCAATAGTCCTGACGTCCGAGGAATTGAACAGTGCCGGGGTGATGTACTATCAGCTTGAAACGGAATACTCTACTGTGAGCAAGAAAATGATACAGATGAGATAAAATTTCTCAATTATTTATATGAAACCGCAGCATCAAAGGATGTTGCGGTTTTTTTATATCCCCAGGATTAAATTAGATTTAATCTAAATAGAGAAATTGGCAGAATTGCCTAAAATCGTGAGAATTCTTTAAGTGAAAAGAATACTATATTTGCGCTGATTTATGAAAACCTTTCAATGCGGATTTATATTTAATAATCAATACTCTAATTCTAGATGCTCATTACTTCATTAATTACCATTGGGGTTGTATTGATTTTGGCTGCGATCATATCAGTATCAGACAATCTCATTCAAATTGAAGCGCAGAAGAATCCAGCCTTGACATCCAGGCAGCGGTTTGGTCTTTTCCCCTCGTTTACAGATATTTTTGGCCGGTCTGTAGCTTCCCATGTGGATACATCCAATCTTCACAATTTGAAAAGGGGGCACGACATCAAACTTGTTGGCGAAGCCCGGGAAATAAAAGGTGAAGCCAGGGTGGCACGGTTTGCTGTCAAACCTAATAATTTCAGAGGCATCGCACCGATTCCCAAGATGGTTGTTCAGGTGGGTGATGAAGTGGCTGCCGGAGATGCCCTGTTCTTTGACAAGGGCCATCCCGAGATCATGTTTTCGGCGCCTGTAAGCGGGGAGATTGTTGAGATCAGGAGGGGACCAAAAAGGGCAATAACAGATGTGATCATCCTCGCTGACAAGGAACGCAAGTTCAGGACATTTGATATCCCAGAAGTGTCTGCTGATCAAAGAAAAGACATCATTGACCTGCTCATATCTTCAGGTGCATGGATGCACATTAACCAAAGGCCGTTCGATATCATCCCCGATCCTGAGCGTACGCCGGACAATATCTTTGTGTCGACCTTTAAATCTTCACCCCTTGCCCCTGATTATGATATTGTGATCAGTGGAAGCGAAGTCGATTTTCAGAAAGGTCTTGATGTTTTGAATGCCCTGACCAGCGGGAAGGTTTATCTAGGGCTCAATGCCAATAAAAAAGAACCTCCGGCCGCGGCATTTACGCAGTCCAGGGGCGTCGAAAAGCACTGGTTTCGCGGCGCCCATCCCAGTGGCAATGTAGGTGTTCAAATCCACCATGTGAATCCTATTCGCCGAGGCTCGATGGTCTGGACATTGGGCGTGCAGGATGTTGTCACACTGGGACATTTATTCAACACCGGACAATACGACCCAAAGAGGGTGGTGGCTCTGACCGGAAGTCAAATCACAAACCCCGGTTATGTCAGAACACATCTTGGTGCCAATATCGGGGATCTGATCGGTGACCTGGTGTCGGGTCAGAAAGCCAGGATCATTTCAGGTGATGTTTTAAGTGGAGCAAAGGTTGGACGCCGGGACTTCCTGCACTTCCAGGACGACCAGGTTTCCACACTCAGTGAAGGTGACTACTACGAGCTTTTTGGTTGGCTTCTTCCAAAACTGCGGCCTAGTATTTCTCGTGCTTTACCCGGGTTTCTGCTGCCCAATCACAAATATGAAGGAGATACAAATACCCACGGTGAAAGACGTGCTTTCGTGATTTCAGGGCAATATGAAAGTGTTTTGCCCATGAACATTTATCCCCAACACCTGATGAAAGCCATATTAGCCAGCGACCTGGAAAGAATGGAAGGTCTGGGGATCAATGAACTCAGTGAAGAAGACATTGCACTTTGTGAATTTACGTGTACTTCAAAAGTTCCCCTCCAATCCATACTTCGTGAAGGTCTCGATATGATGAGAGAACAAGGTTAATTCAATCAAGCAAAGATAGATTCAATGGGATTATTACAATTCTTAAAGAACTTAGAACCAGACAAGGAAAAAAAGCCATTCCTGCACACGGCCTATGACGCATTTTTTACGTTTGCCTATACACCGAATATGGTCACTAAAGGCGGGGTTCATATTCGTGATGGAATGGATCTCAAACGCACGATGTTCATGGTGGTCGTTGCAATGCAATTGTGCTACCTGTTCGGCACCTATAATATTGGCCATCAGCATTTTACTGCCATGGGACAGTACACGGGAATTCTCGAAGGATTTCATCTCAAGCTGGCGCATGGCATCATTAAGATCCTTCCCCTGGTGATTTGGACGCATGTTGTCGGTTTGGGCATTGAATTTTATTTCGCATTCAAGAAAGGGCATGGTGTGGAGGAAGGCTTTCTGGTCTCCGGCGCGCTCATTCCCTTGATCATGCCTCCGGACCTTCCCATTTGGATCCTGTGTGTTTCAGTGGCTTTTGCTGTAATTATCGGCAAGGAAGCTTTTGGCGGAACAGGCATGAACATCTGGAATGTGGCATTACTGGCGAGGGTCTTTGTCTTCTTTGCCTACCCGACAACCATTTCAGGTGACGAAGTCTGGGTCTCCGGATTTGAAAATATCGCGGCAGGTGCATCCACAGACTACAGCTGGTGGCATACGGGCTTGTTTAACTCCCTTTTCGAATGGTTGAATCTCGACACGTTCAAGCAGGGTTTTGTTGTTGACGGGTACAGTGGCGCAACGCCTCTCAGCCTGGCATACCAGGGGGGATGGGAAAATGTCACAGCCACATTTACTGAAGCGCAATTGTGGTGGGGAACGATTCCTGGTTCGGTAGGTGAAACTTCTAAACCTCTTATCCTCATTGGTGCAGTCATTTTGCTTATAACCGGTATTGGTTCCTGGCGGATCATGCTGAGTACGCTATTAGGTGCTGCCTTGATGGGCGTGCTGCTCAACTTATGGGGAGCCACACCGTTCATGGAAGTGCCATGGTATTACCAGTTTTATATGGGCAGTTTCTTCTTTGCCGCTGTTTTTATGGCAACGGATCCTGTGACGGCATCAACAACATCATCGGGCAAATGGATCTATGGCTTCCTGATCGGGATGATCGGCATGCTCGTCAGAGTCCTGAACCCGGCATATCCCGAAGGGTGGATGCTGGCGATTTTATTCATGAACACATTTGCCCCGCTTATTGATCATTATGTTTTGGAATCAAACATGAAAAAAAGATTGGCTCATGCATAGTACAAGTTCTATCATACGTTTTGTGCTCATTTTAACATCGCTCGTGGCGCTTATCCTGTCTTTCCTGAATACCGGGCTCAAGGCAAAACATGAGGCCAATGAGGCCTTGTATGCCAAAAAAGCGATCTTGTCAGCAGTATCAAACAAACTGGACAATGACATAAAAAAAATGAGCGATAACTCAATCGAGGAGATCTTCGCAAATCAGATTACGCAAACTGTTGTGAATGTCGAAGGGGAGACCCTGTCGCCGGCCCAGGTCGTCGAGAGCGGAGAATACAAGAATGGCAAAGCTGAAGATGTCGACCTCGGAAAGGAGAGGAGAAAACCTGTTCAGGATCGCTTTCTCCCGGTATTCGAATACACAGCAAAAGACGGTAAAAAATACTATATCGTCTCCGTCAGGGGCAATGGCCTTTGGGATGAAATATGGGGGAATATCGCCCTTGAAGATGACCTGAATACCATCGCCGGGGTGTCCTTTGACCACAAAGCAGAAACACCTGGCCTCGGCGCCGAGATCAAGGACAACAAGGGTTTTCCAGCCCAGTTTGTGGGAAAGAAAATATACGATGACAATGGCAATTACAAGTCAGTGACCGTGCGGAAAGGCGGGGCCAAAGATCCGTATTTTGAAGTTGATGGCATTAGTGGGGCCACCATCACCTGTGATGGCGTGACAGACATGCTGGTCGAGGGACTCAAATATTATGAGCCTTATTTTTCAGAATTAAAATCAAACAGTTAATAATATATTATGGCTGATACGCAAGTCGTTTCGAAACCCAAAGAGTCAGTGTTCTCTTTTGGCAAAAAGGAAAGGAAGCTGCTTTCAGATCCGATTGATGACAACAATCCCATTACCGTCCAGGTGTTGGGCATTTGTTCGGCCCTTGCGGTCACGACATTGCTCAATAAGGCACTTGTCATGTCGGTTGCAGTGATCTTTGTCCTCGCATTCTCAAACCTGTTCACATCACTGATCAGGAGACACATTCCCAAACAGGTCAGGATGATCGTCCAACTGGTGATCATTGCCACGCTTGTGACCGTAGTGGAATTGACATTGAAAGCCATCAACTATCCCATATACAAGGAGCTTTCTGTTTTTATCGGTTTGATCATCACAAATTGCATCATCATGGGACGCCTCGAGGCTTACGCTTCTGCCAATCCGCCCTGGCAATCATTCCTGGATGGAATTGGCAATGGGCTGGGGTACGGCGTCATCCTGATTATAATAGCGGCCATACGTGAATTCTTTGGAAAAGGGGCCCTGCTGGGGTATAATATCATCGGGCCAACACCGGAATACCTGATCAACACGGAAGAAAGCTGGCTGTTTGGCTGGTATGCAAACAATAACCTGATGGTCCTGTTTCCCTCTGCCATGTTTGTCATAGGTGTCCTGATCTGGGCCCACCGGTCTATTAATCCAAAACTTGTTGATGTTTCATAAATAGTTAACCATGGGAGAATTAGTCAATATTTTTATTAAATCCGCATTTATCGAGAATCTCGCTCTGGCGTACTTTCTGGGCATGTGTTCATACCTGGCCGTTTCAAAAACTGTCAAAACGGCCTTTGGACTCGGTCTGGCGGTGATTTTTGTGCTTGGGATCACGATGCCGATCAACTGGCTCATCAACACATACCTTCTCAGTGAAACAGGATTGTTTCAAACGGACCTGACGTTTCTGAGGTTCATCCTGTTTATCGCTGTTATCGCATCGATGGTTCAGCTTGTGGAAATGGTCATCGAGAAGTTTTCACCAGCGCTCTATAATTCACTTGGAATTTTTCTGCCGCTCATCACGGTCAACTGTGCCATCCTGGGTGGCTCCCTGTTTATGGTCGCCAAAGAATACAACTTTGCTGAAAGCGTATCCTTTGGCCTTGGAGGCGGCTTCGGATGGTTCCTTGCGATTATCGCTATCGCTGCGATCCGGGAGAAGATGCGTTATTCAAATGTGCCACCCGCACTTCGTGGTCTGGGCATGGCTTTTATTCTGACAGGTCTGATGGGCATGGCTTTTATGAGCCTCATGGGCATAGATCCTGCAGCATTTTAAAATTATAATGATAGAGAGATGATGTTACTATTAGCATATGTTTCAATACTCTGGGCCATTCTTGTTTTCTGTGGAGTCATCCTGGGCTTATCCCTGATGCTCATCTATGCTCGGAAAAAACTGGTTCCCCAGGGTGATGTGTCAATTACAATCAATGGCGACAGCGAAAATCCCATCCTGGCCCAGCCAGGATCGAGTCTTCTTTCCGTTCTTTCAGAGAAGGATATTTTCCTCCCGTCAGCGTGCGGTGGCGGGGGCACTTGCGCAATGTGCGAATGCCACATTTACGAAGGCGGAGGCGATGTGCTGCCCACAGAACTGAATCACCTGACAAGAAAAGAAGTGGCGGAAGGCAAGCGGCTATCCTGCCAGGTCAAGGTCAGACAGGACATGAAAATCGGGATCCCAGAAGAAATATTCGGAATTAAAAAATGGGAGTGTGAGGTCTTGTCGAACTACAACGTTGCTTCTTTTATCAAGGAGTTTGTGGTCAAATTACCCGAGGGTGAAACCTTAGATTTCAAACCAGGAGGTTACATACAGATCGATGTCCCACAAATTACCGTCAATTTCAAGGATATGGACATCACGGCACACCCCGACTACCATGATGATCCCATGAAATTCAAGAGCGAGTGGGACAACTGGAATTTGTGGGACCTGAAAATGGTTAATGAGGAGCCACAGTTCAGGGCGTATTCCATGGCCAATCATCCTGCAGAAGGAAATATCGTCAAGCTGAATATCAGGATTGCCACACCACCATGGGACAGGAATAAAAAAGGATGGGCCAACGTCAATCCCGGTGTTTGCTCTTCTTATGTTTTTGGACTAAACCCAGGTGATAAGGTTACAGTGTCGGGGCCTTATGGTGAATTCTTCATCAAGGATTCAAAAAAGGAAATGGTTTACATCGGCGGAGGAGCCGGAATGGCGCCGTTGCGGTCACATCTCTTTCATATGTTTCAGACAGAGAAGGTCCGTGACAGGAAAATCTCTTTTTGGTATGGCGGCAGAACCCGTAGAGAGTTGTTTTATATCAATGAATTCAGGGATATTGAAAAGGATTTTCCAAATTTCAGGTTTTACGTTGCCCTTGACAACCCACTCCCTGAGGACAACTGGAAGGTCAAAGAAGGTTTGGATGGTCCCGGCGATGGATTCCAGGGTTTCATCATGCCGGTATGTTTTGAAAATTATCTTAAAACCCATCCCGAACCTGAAGAAATTGAATATTATTTTTGCGGTCCCCCGGCCATGAATGCCTCAGTACTCAAAGCCCTGGACGAACTCGGTGTCCCTGAAGAGAACATTGCTTTTGACGACTTCGGTGGATAGCCTTTTCCTGGGTGCAGTTACAAAAAATGCTATGAAATGATTTCATAGCATTTTTTTTGTCTGCATATTTGGGTATGAAATTAAAAGTTCTGACATCCTTTGTCCTCATTTTCTGTATGTGGA
>JBFKJL010000063.1:0-10881 GCA_041631795.1 Saprospiraceae bacterium
TCCCATAGGTGGGCTCAAAGTAGAAACGGCCAATGGCTGGTTTGCAGCCAGGCCCTCAGGCACAGAAAATATCTACAAGATCTATGCTGAAAGTTTCAAAGGAGAGGCTCACCTTCTAAAGATCCAGGAAGAAGCTCAGCATGTCGTGAACGGGGTCATAGGATGAGGTGATGCCACTTGGCTCACTTCAATCTTACCCTTTTAACCCGGGGCGAATCCGTCATAATACCCCGCCTTCAAATAAAAAGTACGAAGAAACTGTTCATTGATTGATCAGGTAAGCCAGGGTCGATCTTTCAGTCGATCAATAAATGGCTCTCAACTTGATATCAATCATAACAATAACTGATGTGTATCATAAGCGAATGATATTTCCAAAATTATTTTAGTTGCAGAATTTATGTGCCAGCACATTCAAAAGCAATGCTCTAAAGCGTAAAATTATCACAAACACCAACATCCAGACATCATGGAGAAAAATCAAAGACGTACATTTTTGAAGTACAGCTTAGCCGCAAGCATGGCGACATTGACATGTGGGGCCTGCGGTTCAGGCGACCAATCCGAAGAGGAAACAGTCAAAGTCCTGACCACAGATGGTCAGCTTGTAGAAGTGCCAAAATCAAATGTGAAATCGGCGCCTTGCCATGGAGTGAGTCCATCGGAATCAAGAAAAGGCATTCCCGGCAAGAAGTTTGTCATGGTCGTTGATCTTTCCCGTTGCCGCAATGCGCGAAAATGTATTGAATCTTGTGAAAAATACCATGAGATACCTCCTGATCGGCCATTCATTAAAGTGCTGAAGATGCAGGATAATAATGAGTCCTCACCCTATTGGATGCCCAAGAAATGTTTCCAGTGTGATAATCCCCCATGCGTAAAAGTGTGCCCTGTTGGTGCAACATATAAGAGATCTGATGGCATTGTGTTGATTGATAATATTCGGTGTATAGGTTGCCGTTTTTGCATGTCGGCCTGTCCGTATTCGGCGCGGGTTTTCAACTGGGGACAACCACCGGAAAAAGACCCGGAATGTGCATACTCCCCTGAAACAAGTATCCCGACCAAGGTCGGCACAGTAGAAAAATGCGACTTCTGTCCTGATATGCTCAGGCAGGACAAGTTGCCACATTGTATCACGGCATGTCCAAATGGTGCAATTTATTTTGGCGACAAGGTCGCTGATGTTATATCCAATGGCTCCGAAGTCCTCCGGTTCAGAGAAACACTGAAAGTAAAAGCAGGATACAGGTATCTCGAAGAATTGGGCACAGAACCCAATGTGTATTATCTGCCACCGGTGAACAGGCTGTTCCCGTTCGATGAAACACCACAAGAAGGAGGCATTTAAAATCTAAAATTTCCACTATGAGAAGTTATCAACCAGATTTTTATTTCCTGTCAAAACCCATGGAGAAAATCGAAAGCGATCTTCTTCAACACATACCCCACTGGAGAAAAAGAGACAAGGTATGGGTCGCCTTTCTTACGGTTGTTATATTCATAGGCATTTATGCCTATTACAGACAATTGAGATACGGACTGGTAGTGACAGCAATGCGTGACTTTACGTCTTGGGGTATTTATATCTCAAATTTTGTTTTTTTTGTCGCCATCTCGCTTGTTGGTTCCCTGGTGAGTTCAATTTTGCGGCTTTCGAAAGCCAAATGGTCTATAATCCTGTCCAGGATCTCTGAGATCATCGCCCTGGCATCTATAATCTGTGCCAGTATCATTATCATTGTTGATATGGGCAGGCCGGACCGCTTTCTCAACGTCTTCATATACGGTCGTATCCAATCCCCAATCATCTGGGATGTCATTATCATCGCAACATATTTCGTGATCAGCTACCTCTTACTTTATATTTCCCTGATACCTGATCTGGCACTTTGTCGCGATAAATTGCATAATGTGCCCAAATGGCAAAAGGCCATGTACAGGATCTTGGCAGTCAACTGGAAGGGCAACGCCCAACAATATAAGATCATTCACAGAGTAACCGCAATTCTAAGTCTTAGCGTCATTCCGGTAGCCTTTGCCATACATACAGTCACATCTTGGCTGTTTTCAACAACCTGGCGACCCGGTTGGGACAGTACCAATCTCGGACCATATTTTGTGTCAGGTGCACTTATGGCCGGAGCTGCTGTACTCATTGTTGGCATGTACTTTATTAGAAATTCACTCGATCTTAAAGAATATATTTCAGAAAAACTCTTTGACAACATGGGAAAACTCCTGGTCCTGCTTTCCCTGGTTTATCTCTATTTTAACATCAATGAATACCTCGGCCCTTCCTTTAAAATGGTCGGTGTCGAAGGAGAACATATTACGGAACTATTCTATGGTTCGTATGCCTGGCTGTACTGGCTCGTGCAAATTTTTGGCCTGATCCTTCCCATAGTTGTGCTTGTATTTGCAAAGATGAGAAAGCCTTTTCCCTTATTGATCGTGTCCGTATTGGTCATCATAGGCGCCTGGTTAAAAAGGTTTTTAATTGTTATTCCTTCTCTTCAGCACCCTTATCTGCCCATCCAGGATGTTGATGATTCCTACAGGCACTATTACCCGACATGGGAAGAATGGGCTATAACATTTGCTTCATTTGCAGGTGTCTTGCTTATAATTACCCTGCTCATTCGTCTTATTCCTGTCATTCCCATATGGGAACTCAAAGAGGAAAAAGAACAAAAAAATATTGAATCATGATCGCGTACTTCAGAATATTCACCTTAGTCATCTTTATTGGAATGTTGATTCCAGTGCACTACAATGCACAGGATAAATTAAGGCCGCGACTTTCATTCAGTTATCTCAAAGATGGCAATGCGGAGAGATATTTAAAAGTGAAAGCCATAGCCAGGATCGACAGGAAAAGTACGCCAATAACAAGGGTGCCCTTAAAATTCTACTTTATCGAAATCAGTGAAGAGAATTTTTTGGGGACTGCCGAAACGGATATGGACGGGGTTGCCCAACTTCTACTGCCTGACAAATTCTATGATCTGTCCAAAGGTAAAACTGAATTCAAGTTCATCACCGTACTCGAAGACCAGGACAATTACAGGGATGTTGACAGTGACATTACAGTCTATGAATCCGCCTTGGAATTGGATCTAACTGAAGAAGATGGTGAGAAGATTGTCAAGGCTCGACTATTCAGGATTGATTCCTCAAGTGCGAAAACACCCGTCGAGGATGCTGAAGTAAAAATACTTGTGGCACGGCCATTTGGGCCTCTTCCGATCTCTGAGGCCGGGGAAGTTACAGATGAAAATGGTGCACTGAGCACTGTATTTCCAGACGACCTGCCGGGAGATGAAACCGGTAAAGTGAATATCATCGCATCCCTGGAGGACAGTGATGAATTTGGAAGCGTGAGAACAAATCAGGATATCATCTGGGGATTGGAGGCAGAATTTGACGATAAAACATTGAAAAGATCATTGTGGGCTGCAGGTGCCAACGCACCTCTCGGCCTGCTCTTTTTTGTAAATTCCCTCATCATAGCGACCTGGGGAATTATATTCTATATTATTTACCAGATTTTTCTCATTTCAAAACACAAGTAGGGCCTTTTATGCATCAATAATTCCCTGATTGGGATACTGCGATTTTGTAGTAAAACCTATATTATCGAACCAAAAGTTTCTGTTGCCTTGCCAATTTGAGTGCATAATCGACCTCAGTTCTGAAATAGGCCGGGTGATACCTGGTATATTCCCGCAGTTGACCTTCTTTTTGTTTGAACAAAAGCATGGAATGGTCTGTGTTTGAAAAAATCATTGTGGATATGATCTTTCCCCTCCTTTCATATTCCTGGAGTTTGGGAATAGTTTTTTCAGGGGGCGCATGCATATCTGATTCTCCAAGAAGCCATGCCATGGGTGTGTCCAGGGTGTCCAACAGGGGGGCAGACGTATAATACCAATCTAACTCAGGGGGTGCTTTTCTGGGGCCAAGGATTTTTATCAGCCATCGGGGATATTTGAGAAATGTATGGACTGTAGTTCCCTTTAGTGCATCGCGCCAGGGAGCATGCCTGTATTTCCTTTTCAACTGGTCCACTTTCTCCCACCCCTTGTTAAAGCCCTGGGCCACAACTTCTATGCAGGCCCGAATGAGCTCACGCGCCTCTTGCAGGTCTTGACCTCGAATGCCTTTTGCTTTAAGTGAATGAATTGTCTCCATTTCTGCCTCTTCTATGGCTGACTCGATTATACCGTAATTGACTATCACATATTGAATATCCGAACACAATGAAGCAGCTAACGGGGCAACCCACCCGCCCTGGCTATACCCGGACAATCCAATGGCTGAAGGCTCTATTTCAGGCCTTGAACCCAGGTAGGCTACTGCGGCAGCCACATCCCCGGCTAACTTGTAATAGTCAAAGGTATAGGTCCCATTCGAAGATCCTGTGCCCCTTTTGTCATAAGTGAGCGCTGCTATACCATGGGCTGCATAAAAATCTCCGTTGTAATAGTAATCTGTTGCCTTATCATTTCCTGATCCATGGACAAGGACAACAGCCGGAAAAGGTCCGTTCCCATCAGGAATGGTCAATCTTCCGTATAGCCTGATATCTCCATTTCTAATAATAACCTCTTTATCCCTGTTGACACGCCACCCCCTTATAGTGTGACCGGAGTCCTCCTTCCAAATGATACTGTCGGGTTTGGCAGACCTTCCAACCATATAGGTCACCTCAAGAACTATCGGTATTTTACCGTTAAATCCGGGTCCGGAGGAATACCCGTTTGAAGACCGGGGATACAACCGACCAGTATCTCCATTGTGAAATACCCTGTAGCGCAAAGTCCTGCCCTCGCTTTTTCGAATGCTGATGAGCCGACCGTCTTCCAACCTGAAAGCCCCTGAATGATTGGCATTGAAAGTCCCTGTTTTACAAGAGATCACGGTGAAAAGAAGCATCAATAGGGTTAATCCAACAACATTTTTAAAATATGTCATATCCAGCATGTTTTGAACCAATCCAAAAAAAAGCATTCGCATTAGAATTCATGTTCGATTACATGAAATCGTCCATAATTTTATTGTTTCCCCTGAGCCCTGCGATATTGTGTGGGTGTGATGCCAACATATTTTCGGAATGCAGTATTAAATGAGGATCTTGAAGAAAATCCAACGGCATACATGACTTCAGAAATGTTCAGGCCCTGATCCTCTAACAATTCAATGGCCTCTTTGATCCTGTATGAATTTATAAAGTCAAAAAAATTTTGATCTAGATTTTGGTTCAGGACCTGCGAAAGATACCGTGGTGGGATTTGGGTTGCATGAGCCAGATCAGCAATAGTCAGGTTGTCCCTGGTGAATGGTTTCACCTTCATCATATATGACTTTAGGACATCAATGTATTGTTTGGCCATCTGGTCTGTCAAACCGGATTGTGCATACCTGGTCTCTTGTGCCGCCAATTGTCTTTCATCATCCGTAAGTACAGCAAATTTCTCTGGATAACGCATGCCATAAAATATGATTCCAAAGAGTCCAAGAGTAATAACCAACGACATGACCAAGAGAGCAAATGGAAATAGGTGAGATGCGCCTTCAACTTCAAAGATCGAGGCAATCAAGCCCGTTAAAAAAATAACACCTAAAAGGAGAATAATTCTCGTTATCAATTCCATCTTATCGAATTCTATGTTTGCCCTTGTTTGCACAGCGACGTCCCTATAATTGCGTGATTCTTTCCACGCCAATAAACAATAGCTGATAAAATGAAGACCGACCAGGACCTGCAGGATCACGAGTTCTGATGCTGGCGTATTGAAAGCCATAAAACGGCTGAGAACAATCCAGGCTAAAAGAACAAGGGCCGGCAGAAAATGGAAGATTGTTTTCCCAACATCCCGGTTATGAGCACGTGTGAAAAAATAGATTACCGGGCCGTAAATGAAGCCGAAGACAAGCCCATAATGGGGTATTTCTAACCAATCGATCAATAATAGATTGGCAAAATGTCCGGCAAGGGTACCCAAGAGTGCACCGAGCCAAAAATGTGTCTTATTTTCTTGGCTCCTTAAAAAATAAAAGGCAAGAAATACCCCAAGTAAAACATTGGTGCCTTTCAGAATATCTACAAGTGCTTCGACCATAAATCCCAACTTTCTGTGACTAAAATTACAAATGATATGGCAATGTGCTTTCATGTTAATATGGACATCTGCAAAGAGCGCGTTCTGTAGCTATTTCTATGATGAATATATCCACATTAGTTCTTTCAACATTTATATTTACACATTCAAATCATCGAATAATTTATTTAATGATTCTCTCAGTAAGTTCAATATATCCATGAGTCGTCCTTCAGAGATAAGATCAGCTGAAATTTACGGCGCTGAGGTCGCCTGGTTCGCCCCGATCTGTGATGGTGACGATGATTTTTTAGGCCAAAGAGACGATCGCTATAAGAGCAATTGGGAGAACACTTCCCAGATCCTTTTGACAGCGGACAAACTGGGGTATGCTAATATCCTGTGCCCTTCTTCCTACCAGGTCGGTCAGGATACATTGACCTTTGCCTCAGCAGTTGCACCATTGACTTCAAAGATCAATCTGCTGACTGCCATCCGGTGTGGCGAGGTCCATCCGCCCATGCTGGCCCGAGCCATTGCGACCCTGGACCATATATTGAAAGGGCGCCTCACCATAAATATTATTTCATCTAATCTCCCGGGCCAAAATCTCTCCTCACAAGCTCGCTATGACCGGTCGAGGGAAGTGATCAAAATACTCAAACAGGCATGGACCAGCGAGACAATAGATTTTAAGGGTGAATTTTACAACCTCAATTTACCTTCCGCACCAGTCAAGCCCTATCAGCAAAATGGGGGCCCCCTCCTTTATTTCGGTGGCTATTCAGAAAACGGGCTGCAACTTTGTGCAGAATACTGTGATGTCTACCTGATGTGGCCGGACACGGAGCATGGACTGCAACAGTGCATCCATCAGATGTCCCAGTATGCAGCACGCTTCGGAAGGAAGATAGACTTTGGGCTCAGGATACATGTCATTGTAAGGGAGTCTGAAGATGAAGCGCATCAAGCTGCACAGAGACTTGTTTCCAAACTAGACCTGGAATTGGGTAAGGACATTCGGAATCGGGCACTAGACGCTGCATCAAAGGGTGTGAGCCTCCAATCTGCCCTGCGTGACCTTTCCGATGCAGAAGGGTATGCCGAAGAACACCTCTGGACCGGCATTGGCAGGGCACGGTCTGGTTGTGGCGCCGCCCTTGTAGGCAACCCCGATCAGATCCTGGCAAAACTCCATACGTATATGGATATGGGCATAAGGGCCTTTATCCTGTCTGGCTATCCTCACCTGGAAGAGTGTCATCTTTTTGCCAGGTATGTCCTGCCAGAAATCAATAATTTTTCATTGCCGGTCCTCCAGGGCAGGCAGCCGGGATCTACTCCACCCACCCCACTTGGAATCGGGGATCGCTATTAAGAGATGACAGACCTGATTATTGTCATAAGCTATTTCACTGTTATTTTCATTGTGGCCCTACGGGGAAGAACGAAGAAGGAAGTGACTTCAGAAGAATACTTTCTCAGTTCACGACGATTGAGATGGCCATCCATTGCCCTGTCAACAATTGCCACAAATATCCAGGGATACCAATTTCTAGGCATGATGGGATCGGCCTATTTATTTGGCCTTGCCCAGGCAAGCCTGGAGATCAATGCGGTCCAGGGAATTTTACTGGCCGCTTTTGTTTTTGTCCCCCTGTATTTAAAAGAACAGATCATAACGATCACGCAATTCATAAAAAAACGGTTGGGCAGCACAGTGGCTTTGTTTTACACGAGTGCCAATATCATTCTTTTCGCCACCATCACATTGGGGGCGGCACTTTTTTGGGGGGCGTATGCTGCAGAACTTGTGTTCAGCGATTACCTTCAGGTTCTTCATGAAGACAGGATGACACGCATCAGCATCCTGATCCTGGGACTGGGTTCATTTTCGGCCATTTATACTTACCTCGGTGGATTGAGTGCCGTGGTTAAAACCGATATCATCCAGTTTACCATTCTTTTGGCGGGAGGGCTTACTGTCCTCTTTGTATCTGTCCATCACCTGGGGGGCTGGGATCAGTTGTATATCAAAACACCGGAGAAGATGCACCTGTATTTACCGGCAGATCACGACACCCTGCCCTGGACCCACATGTTTGGTCTGTTCTTTTTGAATATCAATTACTGGTGTGCCAATCAGACTGTCATGCAGCGATCTCTGGCGGCCAGGAACCTGCGTGAAGCACAAATAGGCTTGATGGCCGGAGGTTTATTGAAATATGTGATGGCTGTCATTATTGTCGTTCCCGGAATAGCCCTTTATGGCATCCTGGTAGCAGATGGGTTGTCTGACCCGGATATGGCATTTCCCTACCTGGTGACACATTACCTGCCCACAGGAGTGAAAGGGATCATTCTTTGCGCCCTGTTCGCATCATTGATGAGCACCGTTGACTCGACGTTCAATTCTTTAGCCACATTATTTTCCATCGACATCTACAAGGCATATCTCAATAAAAATGCTACTGACAAGCAGATTGTCAATGCCGGCAGACAAACAATTCTTATGACCCTTGTTACGGGTATCACTATGGGGCTTGTTTTGCTTTACATTAAATTCAATAATCCTGAAACAGCATTCACCCATACGCTGAATGAATTGAGGTACTATATCAATTGTGGCATCGTTGTTATGATTTGCATGGCCGCCTTGTTTATTACACCCAATAGGAAATGGACTCTTATCGCTTTCATCAGCACAATCCCGCTTCATTTATTCATCATCCAGGTTTGGCCAGGCATCAATTATTTCGTCAGAGCAGGTCTCGTCATCAGCATTGCCCTCGCCATCGCGTCATCTTTTTCCATAAAAGGTGGACTGACAAGACCGGTCAACCTTATTGATTACAGAGACCGGAAATCAGGTCTGTTTGGCTTAATCTTGCTCATTTCTTTAATCCTTTTGCACGTCATATTCAGATAGGACGCAAAATCAAAACTGCCAAAAGATTATTTTCGTAAGCCATGCATAAGCTATTATTAATTAACCGGAAAGTCTATTAAATAACTTTTCCACAATATATAATTGATTACACCTCCATCCAGATGAAACTGAAAAACATCATTCTCGCCCCGTTTCCCCGGCCAAAGTGGACAAGGAAAAACATCCTCTGGATCATCCTGGTCGGTCTTGGAGCGAGTATTTTTATTTTGTTGTATGAACCGTTTGGCATTGCGAACACGACCGGTGAGTGGCATGTTGATCTCGTTATTTTCAGTCTTGGATTGGTTTTTATCGCATCGGCCTTTTTTGCAGAATTCGTTGTTCCTGCCCTGTTTCCAAAACCATTCAAACGATGGACAGTTGGGAAAGCCATGATATGGTATCCCATTGTCATTGTCTTCCTGGGAGGCGTTCAATTTCTTTATAAAAGCTGGTGGGGCGGATGGATTGATTTCACCTGGCAGGAATTTTTCTTTGTCCTGGCTCGCATGCTTGGCATAAGTTTCACAGTTGCCTTTTTTATACTGGGTATCTGGCAGTATCTGGACAAAAAGAAATTCTCAAGGATATTGTCGAAAGAGGTCTACAATTTAAAAACACCTGATGGCCGGGAAACAAGACTTGATTTAAGTGAAGTGCTTTTTATAGCCAGCGATGATAATTATGTGGATATACACATTGAATCTGCAGGTACAAGAAAAAAGATCATACTCAGATCAAGCCTGAAAAACATTGAAACCCAACTGGCAAATCCAATTTCACCTATCAAGCGCTGCCACAGGGGATTTTTGATCAATACCAATTACTTCAAGATCCTTGAAGAGCGCAACCGGAAGATGACCATTGGGTTAGAGAACTACAATGATGAGATACCTGTCTCAGGTCAATTTATTCCTCTTATGAAGGAACATCTCGATTTTCGCCACTAAAAGCTACAGTTTCGCCACAATCATCCAGGTTTACTGGCATTGAATGCTGTGAACCGTATTTCTTTATAAGAACGATCAGGGTCTGAGTCACCCCTAATCAATGAATTGATTTCACACATAAAACCATTTATTATGAAATACTTGTTATTTATCGTTTTAATCGGGGGTACATGCGCCCTGCCCTATTCTTCGTTTACTCAATCTGAACACAGGGGAGAAAAAATTGAAATTTCTACAATGGATTCACCCTTGGAAACCAAGAACAACAAGGCATCTTCAATCATCACATCTTATGTCGATGATTTTCGCCAGGATCGTTTCGCATCCGAATCCATCACTTTTGGTATTCAAGTACCAGGGCACGGGGAGTGGACAGTTGATGTTACAGGTGACAAAATCGAGGATGGCTGGCAGGTGAACCTTGATGAAGGGATTCCCAAGTCCCCGACATTCATCTACAATATTCAATTTGAGACGCTGCAGGCCATCGACCAGGGGATCATCAATGCACTCACGGCCCAGGGTAAAGCCTTTGCGGGTGACTATACGCCCATGCGCGTGGATCTCATGGAAGGCTACTCTCCAAATCCCGAAGAATACAGTGCCATCAACCCTTTTTCTTTCCATTTTTGGACACGCGGATACCCCGAGATCATTCCATTCGGAGAAGGAACGACACGAATCGCCCATGGCAGTAACTTCACAGTTTTTTACTACCAAACTGGTTTGAGAACGGCATGGTATCGCGTTTTACCGAATGAACGCGTACGTGATGATGCACGGGAGCAAGCAGCACCATTTCCTATGCTGATCGTTGCGATAAAGGGCACAACAGAAGGTGAAGTAGATGGTCAGAGGGTCAGCCTGTCAGAAGGTCATACCATATTCATTCCAGCCA
>JBFKJL010000064.1:0-10741 GCA_041631795.1 Saprospiraceae bacterium
TAAATATATAAACTTTCTGATTAAATCAGAACCTGGCATGGTTGTACATCAAGCCTTAATATCTCTGTATCGATCAGAATCAATCCCGCATCCCCGGCTCATTCCTCCCTGGTTGAATGCATATAGGTTTTGCCTCTTGGAGAGACCGAATAGCCGACCTCATGACTGATCGTTAACCCGAGATTCTTTAGTTGACGAACCTTCCGTTTTAAGTCTTTGGTGGGTATTTCTGATCTTTCAGCCAGCAAGGCTGCTTTGGTACGTGGATGTTTTTCAATGAGATGAAGGACTTTCCTGGTCCAGGGACCTGTCCTGCTCCTGGAATCAAGAGTATTTAAGCGGAAGCTTAAAGCCTCAAGTTCTTCGGCGTCCATGGCGGACATGTTCCTGAGGTCTAGTCTATAATCTTCCCTGTGGTAGTGAAGCATGATTTTGTACACCGTGCCTTCCCGTGAGCGGTCCAATAAGATAAACAGTTCTTCAAGATCCTTGAATCCAGCGGCCACGGCATCATGCGTAGTTATTTCAGAGGGAATGATGGGATGAATGTCATCGATGAAGAGCTGACCCACAGCAGTCATCAAAGTGCTGCCTTTTTTGACAGAAGGACGTTTCCATCGGCGGAATGCCAATGTGACTTCACCGCTTTTGATCTTCTTTAGAGTATTGACTTTGAATATCAACTTAAAAAAAATCCCCCGGTTTTTTAAACCAGGGGATCATCATTTTAGACTATTATTTTACAAAGTACTATGCCTTTGCTTTCTTGCCTGAACAGGATTTTTTCCCTTTGCTCGCACAACAGGCTTTGGATTTTGAGGAGGATTTGACTGAGGTCTCGGCATTGGCCTCGACAAAAGTCTTTGCATCTTCATCATAAGATACCTCTGAATAGCTTACCTTGCCAGATTTTTCACAAACGCTCTTCTTGTAAAAACTCGTCGCACCAGACATTTCACAAACGCGTTTTTCAATAGCGGCATCATTTTTTGCAGCCAATTCAGCTTCCGCAAGGGCAGAGGCTACGGATGTTGTCGTTGACGCTTCAGCTGAAGTTGTTTTTGCCTTGGTGCATGTCTTTCCAGCTTTTTTACATGCTGCTTTCTGGGCTTTTGTGCACGATTGCGCAGACATCATTCCCGCTGCAAGAACAAACACAAAGAGAAATAGTACTTTTTTCATTGTCATTTATTTTTTGTCAAAGATAATATAAGTGATTTGAATGAGGAAAATCTTTAATAAAACTTTAATAATTGATTTTTGGTATATATTATCCCAATTTTTTTAACCTTAAATTGAGTATTCAATTACTTTGCAATATGATTAAGCAAATACCGGTCCTGATTTTTCTCATTCTTTGTACATGTTGTAAAACTAAAGATTATACGCCTGAAGAATACGCTAAAGAAATTTTGATCTTTGGAAATGGTGGAGGATTTTCCGGTGCCACCGTTGAATATACGCTGCTGTCAAATGGCCAACTATTCATGGAGGGTTCCCGGAGTGGACCACGAGTTCAACTGGGCCGCGTCAAGTCGAAAAGGACGAACCAGTTGTTCAAAACGTATCATCAGTTCAGGTTTGATACACTGGAAGTTGATGATCCGGGCAACATGTATTTCTACCTCAAGATGCAAAACAATGAAGGAGATCACAAGATCCTTTGGGGAGGTCAGGAAAATGTACCAAAGGCATTGAAAACCTATTATGCAAATCTCATTCAAATTATTAAATCAAAAGACTATTAAAATGATGCTTAAAAAAGCGCTTTTTTCCACATTGTTATTGACCTTCGTCGTTTTCTGTGCCTACGGCCAAAACAAATTCACTGAACGCCCTCAATCCCCTCAATCGACACGTGCACTTGAGCCGAAGCCTGTTCAGGATTTGCATAGCAAAAGCCATGTTGATCCTGTGACCAAGAACATCACCTACAGGACACTCAATACCCTGGATATTCAGGACACATTTGACCAGGGGTTTAGAATTCGCCGGAAATCCGCATCGGGTAAAATCACATTGATCCAGGGGGACTGTAAAGCCCTGCCGACCATCAGCCAAAATGCAATGAATTTTATGGGCCAGGTTCACACTTTACTCATGACAGATCCAGCCGATACGGAGTTCAGGATAAATAAGATTACGGAAGATAACCTGGGCATGAACCACGTCAGGCTTAACCAATATCACAAAGGCATAAGGGTCTATGACGCGGAGATGCTGTTGCACGGAGAAACTCCCGGTGTCAGCAGTCTGCATGGACAATACGCGACTTCCGAATCATTACCCGATGAAACAAATGCGTCGATCTCAAAGGATGAGGCGCGTCGAATTGTCATGGACAAACTGGACAATTACAGGGAAGGTGTGCTTAACCTCAAAAATATAGGGCTGGACATTTCAGCCCGGCAGTGGCAGGAAGAACTGGTGTATTACCGTCACAAGGAAAACTACCTCCTGGCCTGGTTCATAAGCGTTTACGCCAATCTCGCGGAGCATTATAATTATTTTGTGGATGCCCGGTCCGGAAAGGTTCTTCATCACTATTCAACCATCTGCTCTTTGCACGGGCACGCTCACCAACCACCACCTGACGGGCCGGCAACCGCTAGCGCGACCGATCTCCTCGGATTGAACAGGCTGATTAATACGTACGAACTGACAAATAACTTCTATTTGATAGATGCGTCACGATCGATGTACTCTGTGGCCAATTCAGTCCTGCCCAATGAGCCTGTCGGGGTCATATGGACCATTGATGCCTTCAATACAGCACCGCAGAATGACAATTTCACCTATGATCATGTGTCATCCCAATCGAATGACTGGAATGGGTCACCTGAAGCTGTTTCTGCCCATTTCAATGGTGGTGAGGCATATAGCTATTTTAAGAATGTTTTTGGCCGGGAATCGATCAATTCAGAAGGCGGAAATATTATTTCATTCGTCAATGTGGCCGGAGAAGATGGATTTTCAATGGGCAATGCCTTCTGGAATGGTTTTGCCATGTTCTATGGCAATGGTGATGACGCTTTCTTTCCGCTTGGAAGAGGCCTTGATGTGGCTGGCCATGAATTGACACACGGTGTTGTGCAGGAAACAGCCAATCTTGAATACTATGGGGAATCTGGGGCCATGAATGAGTCTTTTGCAGATATTTTTGGCGTGATGATCGATCGCGATGACTGGAAGATTGGCGAAGATGTGGTCAAAACCTCTGTTTTTCCTTCAGGTGCATTGCGCGATATGGCGGATCCACATAACGGAGCCCAGGCCGGTAACTTTGGGGCGGGCTGGCAACCCAGTCATGTCAACGAACAATTTACAGGCCCTGAAGACAACAATGGCGTTCACATCAATAGCGGCATTCCAAACCATGCATTTTACCTCTTCGCCACATCAGTGGGCAAAGATGTGGCCGAAAATGTCTTCTACAGGGCGTTGACAACGTACCTGACGAAGTCATCTAAATTCAATGACCTGAGATTTGCCGTCGTTCAGTCTGCTTCAGACCTGTACAATAATGATGTGGTCAATGCCGCCAGGAGCGCCTTTGACCAGGTGGGTATTGTGAATGAAAATGCTGGCAATTATGAAACAGATCTGGAGACCAACCCCGGGCAGCAGTTTATTCTTTATTCCAATCCGGGGTTAACTGACCTCATCCTCATGGATGCGGAAGGCAATGTCCTGGCCAACCCGCTTTCCAGTTCAGGCGTTATTTCGAAACCGAGTGTGACCGATGACGGTGAAAATATTCTTTTCGTCGGATCCGATAAAAAGATCCATAACATTTCCATCGACTGGCAAAACAGCACATTCCAGGAAAATGTCATCCAGGAAGACCCCATTTGGAGAAATGTTGTCGTGGCCAAAGATGGATCCAGGATCGCTGCCATCGACGAGAATTATGACAACTTCATTTGGGTGTTTGACTTTGGCGTCGGAGCATGGAATTCATACGAACTTTACAATCCTACCTTCACTGAAGGTGTGACGACCGGAGAGGTGCTTTATGCCGATGCCTTGGAATTCGATATCACAGGCAATACCCTGATCTACGATGCGATCAATAGGGTAGAGAGCAACAGTTCAGGTACGCTGGAGTATTGGGATATAGGTTTTCTTGAAGTGTGGAATGCCGCAGATAACACTTGGGCCCTTGGCAGGATCGCCAAACTTTTTGCAGCCCTGCCTGAAGGCATCAGTGTCGGCAATCCTACATTTTCAAAGAATTCACCTTTTATCATAGCCATGGATTATCTCGAAGGACAGGAATACAAGATCCTGGGCGTGAATATTGAAAAGGGCGTTGTCGGGGAGATCTACTCGAATTTGGACATCAGTTATCCCGCGTATAGCACGGATGACAGCCAGATGCTCTTTGATTCGCCATTTCTTCAGTATATCGATCTGGGTATCCTCAATCTGAATGCAGACAAAATCTCTACCGTTCCGAATTCTGAGCAATTGCTCATCCAGGATGCGAGGTGGGGGGTCTGGTTCAGCAACGGGAGCCGCGACCTCGTTTCAAGTACAGAAGAAAACTCTGTGCTCAATAATGATATCAGAATATTCCCAAATCCTGTGGATGACATCCTGACCATTGAATTCAATGAAGGCTATGATCACAAGGGCACAGTCGATATCTTCAATACCAGTGGACAGAGAATTGCCACCCACCGGATCGGCCAGGTGCGGTCTGTCAGACTCCCAGTGGAGAGTTTACAGCAAGGTGTCAATTTCATTCGGATCTCGGATGACAATGGATTTACGGTTAAAAGGGTTGTCAGAAATTAGTTGATCTCAATTTTTAGGACCTTGAATATTGCCACTTTGCCGGAAAAACCACCACCTTGAAGAATGCGCTTGTCATAAGACTGAATTCAATAGGTGATATTGTTTTGGCATCCCCCATCGTCAGGTGTTTGGTCCTGCAAGGAGGATATGTTGTACACTTTCTTGTCAAATCAACTTATGCCCATGTGTTGGATCATAATCCCTATATCGAAAAGGTCATCGAGTACGATAAAGATGCCGGGACGCATTGGGCTACCCTTAAAAGTGAAAAATATGAACTGATTATTGACCTGCACAACAACCTGAGGTCTCGACGAGTGGCCGGCAAAATAAATGGCAAAGGTGTTTATGTAGACAGGGCGTCCTTTCAAAAGTGGCTCTATATTCACTGGAGGATCAATAAATTCAGGTTTGACCATGTTGTGGACAACTATTTTCAATGTGTCAGACCTCTCGGCATTGAGAATGACGGAATGGGGTTGGATTACTATTTTAGTGGAGATGCTGACAGGCGGTTTAATGACATGAAGTTGCCGGCTGCCTACGCATGTATAAATGTCAGCGCATCATTTGAAACAAAAAAGATTCCTGAAGCAATCATTGTCCAGCTTATCAGACAACTGGAATTTCCAGTGGTCCTGACGGGAGGGATCGAGGATATATCGCGAGGTGAGTGGATAGAACGTCATTCAGAGTCAAAACAACTTTATAATCTCTGTGGCAGACTGGCATTGGAAGATTCAGCAAATGTCGTCAGGCATTCTGTTGTTCTTATTACTGGAGATACAGGCCTCATGCATATTGCTGCGGCAGTCAATACCCCTGTTGTGGCTGTTTATGGCAGCACGGATCCGGTTTTTGGATTTAAGCCCTATTTTCCGAAAAATCCTGAATATGCCCGGCATGTCATGGTTAAGGACCTGCCGTGCCGGCCATGTTCGAGACAGGGGAAACCTTCCTGTCCAAAAAAACATTTTAAATGTATGCGGACACTTAATATTGATGAAATTGTCGATAATGCCCTGTTTTTCATCGAAAAGGGGAAATTATCTCAGTTATAAATTGTTGTATCAAATAATCAAAAAGTATAAAAAATGACCACACGCAGGATGGATACCGGAAATTTTCCGGGAAAATTTATCAAGTTGATGCTCTATGCATTTATCGCTTTATTTCTTGTCATTATCTTGACCAGCACCACGTTCATTACAATAGACCCGGGACAAAAAGGGGTGATGTTCAAACGTTTTGCCGGAGGCCTGAAAAAAGATAAGATCTATAACCAGGGCTTTCAGATCGTTGCTCCCTGGAACAACCTGATCATCTATGATGTCAGGATCAATGAAGCTTTTGAAAAGATGGATGTGCTTTCCAAGAATGGACTGTCAATAACCATCGAATTATCGTACAGGTTCCAGCCACTGGCCGACAAGATTGGGTACCTCCACGATGAAATTGGCAAGGATTATGTCGGCCGGATCATTAAACCCGAAATTCGGTCAGCGACCAGGGAAGTAATCGGAAAATATCTACCGGAAGAATTGTACAGTACGAAAAGAGAAGCAATCCAGGATGAAATTTTTGCAGAAACGAGAAAATCTCTGAATACAAAATATCTCGAGATTGACGCCGTCCTCATTCGTTCGGTCCAGCTTCCTGAAAAATTGAAGGAGGCGATAGAACTGAAACTGGAGGAAGAGCAGCTCTCATTCCAGTATGAATTTATCCTGGACAGGGAACGAAAGGAAGCCGAGCGCAAGATCATTGAAGCCCAGGCCAAAGCGGATGCCAACAGGATATTGAATGCCAGCCTGACGTCAAATATCCTCAAGGACAAAGGCATCGAAGCCACTCTCGAGCTGGCCAATTCTCCAAATTCCAAGGTCGTGATCGTCGGTGGAGGTGATCAGGGCCTGCCGTTGATATTGAATAACTGACGTTTGGATGAATAAGGGATATGCCCATTCACTTATGTGAAAGAGGCATATCCTTTAAGCATTGAAATCTCTTTCAGTGTCATCTTTTTCATAGTAGTCATCAAAGACTTTATCAACAGGCTCCCATAATTCTATCTTGCGACCTTCAGGATCCAGGATATGCACAAACTTTCCGTAATCGTACGTTTCAATGTCATCAAGTACTGTGACACCTTCGGATTTTAATAGCTGAACAAGCTCTTCAAGGTTTTGGACCCTGTAATTGATCATGTACGTATGGGTGGAAGGCGAAAAATAGGTCGTGTCATTTTTCATTGGGCTCCATTGTAGGTACCCGCTCTTCTCAGGTTGGTGAAACTGGTGGAATTTAAAAGTCGCGCCATATTCGTCTGTTTTTATTCCAAGATGTTTTTTATACCAAACTTTTATTTGTTCTGGATTGTTAGTTTTAAAGAAAATTCCCCCAATGCCGGTAACCCGTTTATTCTTCGTTATAATTTTTATTTATTTCCAAGGTCCGTTTTAAAGTGGAAAAATACAAATGTTGGTAAGTTCAAAAATTACGAAAAAAACCCTTGAAAAGGCCTTTAGGCTCATGTCGACAGCCAAGACCCTGACAGAGTTATACGAAGAGAGATTTAAAACAGTTTCTAAATATGTGCACGCGACATCCAGGGGGCATGAAGCCATCCAGATAGCTACCGGGATATTGCTGAAACCACAGGATTTTTTGTCACCTTATTACCGGGACGATTCCTTTCTTTTGAGTATTGGCATGACGCCCTACCATCTAATGCTTCAGCTTTTTGCCAAAAAAGATGATCCGTTCTCAGGAGGTAGGTCGTATTACTGTCATCCAAGCTTACGGGATGAAGACAAAACAAAGATCATCACCCAGACCTCCGCGACGGGTATGCAGGCTATTCCCGCTTCGGGGATTGCCATGGGCATTCAATACAAGGAAAAACTCGGCATCCTCGATGCAGGAAAGTACAAGGAGAATCCGGTAGTGGTATGTTCGCTTGGTGATGCTTCGATAACAGAAGGTGAAGTGGCCGAAGCCTTCCAGATGACTGCACTTCGACAATTTCCCATAATCTTCCTTGTTCAGGATAATGAATGGAACATTTCAGCCCACCTTGAAGAATTTCGGGCAATGACCGCTTTGGAATATATTCAGGGATTTCCAGGGATTGAAGGTCGTGAAGTGGATGGCAGCGATTTTCTCGCCTGTTATGAAACAATGAAAGACGTTGTGGATACCGTCCGCATAGAAAGAAGACCATTTCTTGTCCATGCCACAGTTCCCTTGCTCAACCACCATACTTCTGGTGTCAGGATGGAATGGTACCGAGATGATCTTGAAGAACATCGACTCCGGGATCCATATCCTCTTATGAAAGAGTTAATGTTTGAAAGCGGTTTCACGGAAAAGAAAATAAAGAATATTGAGCACCAGGTGCGAAAGCTGGTGGAGCGAGACTTCCAGCGTGCGCTGGCTGCTGAAGATCCTCTGCCTCAGGATATATTCAAGGATGATTTTGCGCCAACACCCATTCGGGAAGAAAGTGGGACACGTGTCCCAAAGGGCGGAGAGGAAAAGGTGATGGTTGATTCCGCCCTTTACGCCATTGAGGAGTTAATGAGGAAGCACAAGGAGTGCCTTCTGTACGGGCAGGACGTAGGAGCGCGCCTTGGTGGTGTTTTCAGGGAAGCTGCGACCCTGGCTCAAAAATTCGGTGACGACCGCGTCTTTAATACACCAATCCAGGAAGCATTTATAGTCGGCAGTACAGTTGGGATGTCGGCAGTTGGGTTAAAACCCATCGTTGAAGTACAATTTGCGGATTACATCTGGCCTGGACTAAACCAGCTTTTTACCGAGGTGAGCCGGAGTTGCTATCTTTCCAACGGGAAGTGGCCGGTGAGCATGATTCTAAGAGTGCCCATTGGAGCCTATGGCAGCGGTGGACCTTTTCATTCTTCAAGTGTAGAATCTGTCGTTGTGAACATCAAGGGGCTCAAGGTGGCTTATCCATCAAATGGCGCAGACCTAAAAGGCTTGATGAAAGCCGCATACTACGATCCTAATCCCTGTGTCATATTTGAGCACAAGGGACTTTACTGGTCCAAGGTCAAAGGGACACACAGGGCAAAGACCATTATGCCTGGAGAAGATTACATCTTGCCCTTTGGCAAGGGTCATCTCGTCCTGGATATTCCAAACGCGGACAAAGAAAATTGTGTGTTGATCGTGACCTATGGTATGGGCGTGCATTGGGCATTGAATGCCGCATCACAGTTTCCGGGTAAAGTAGGTGTCATTGATCTGAGAACTTTATTCCCCCTGGATTCCGATCTCATTGTTGATAATGTCAGGCGGTACAATAAATGTATTGTTTTGACCGAAGAGTGCATCAATTACAGCTTTACTCAAAGCCTTGCGGGCAGGATCCAGGAGAATTGCTTTGAATCCCTTGATGCCCCTATAAAATGCATTGGTTCAGAAAACCTGCCGGCCATACCGATCAACACTGAACTTGAAAAAGCCTTCATCCCTTCGGTTGACAAAGTCGCCGCCGCCATTGAAACACTCCTGAAATATTGATCTGTAAATTTCAAATCACAGCGTGAATGTGTAACCATTGGTCAATTGGTTACGTATTAATTTTATCTACCACAAAGAAAATATCGTACAAAATGAAAAATACAATCTTCACCCTAACGATTTCCATGTTATTTTTTGGGTTGATAGCCCAGGATGATACCAGGAACCTTGACAATTTTGAAGAATTATCCGTTTCCGGAGGTATTAAAGTAGAACTGGTTCAAGGGGATACCCCCAAAGCTGAAATTGATATTCTCAAAGGCGAACTGGACAACCTGGTGACCGAAGTCGATGGGGATGAACTGAAAATTTATTTTTCCCGCAAAGGGAAAAAATGGGGCTGGGGCAGCAACAATGGCCAGGCCAGGATAAAGCTCTATTTTGTTGGTTTGACAGATATAGATGCCAGTGCAGGGTCGACCGTGGAAGGCGAGGATGTTATTCGGTCTAAAGATTTTGACATTGACGTGTCCAGTGGTTCCAGGGTAAAAGTTCACATAGAAACCGGGGACATTGATGTTGATGTGTCCAGTGGTGCGAGAGTTGATCTCAAAGGTTTCGCAATTCGTCTTGATGTTTCTGTGAGTTCCGGTGCTTCATTCCGCGGCGAAGATTTAGAAGTGAAGGAGGTGGATGCCAGTGCATCAAGCGGTGGAAGCGCCCGTGTTTGGGCAACGAATAAACTGGATGCCAATGCCAGCTCTGGAGGAAGCGTGAAATACAAGGGAAACCCACAAGAAGTGGATATCGATTCGGGTAAATATTCCGGGGGCAGTATTACCAAGATGTAACACTGGCAAAAAAGCCCCGTTCAATTGAATGGGGCTCTTTTTATCCTTTAAGTCTTTTTATTTAAATCGCAAAGCTCTCACCGCACCCGCAGGACCTGGCCGCATTTGGATTGTTGAAGTAGAATCCCTTCCCATTCAATCCACCTGAAAATTCAAGGGTTGTATTGCATAAATAGAGAAATGACTTTAGATCCGTGACTATTTTGACCCCATTATCCTCAAAAACCTGGTCATTCGGTTTTTGCTCATTGTCGAAATCCATCTGGTAGGTCAGCCCTGAGCATCCTCCGCTGGTCACGGAAATACGAACAAAATACTCACCATTGAGTTCAGATTCCGACATCAATTCTGTGATCTTATTTTTCGCGCTGTCAGCTACAAAAAGCATAACAAGTATTCATTAAGCTTCTGAAGTTCCGTTGTTCTTGCTTTTAAAATCCTTGATAGCACTCTTTATGGCGTCTTCGGCTAAAACAGAACAATGAATTTTAACAGGGGGTAAGGCCAATTCCTCGACGATGTCCATATTGTCAATCGCCATGGCTTCATCAATGGATTTTCCTTTCAGCCATTCCGTTGCAAGCGAGGATGAGGCTATGGCAGAA
>JBFKJL010000065.1:0-10731 GCA_041631795.1 Saprospiraceae bacterium
AGGAGGATCCACTTTTTAAGCATACGGGCACCCATTGGCGTGATGGTCTTATCCAGGACATTGATCAGTGGAATGCCAGACTCATGGTTACTCCTTATGAGTTCGAGGTTGCGTATCGAGAATTTATCGAGCCACACATATTCATCGGATTCGATGCGGGCGATGGAAGAGATGTGGCTCAGATTAGTTTTATTTGTTGATGACAGGTAATGCAGAACAGCACCTGATGTGATATGCGCTCCCTCCATGGATTCAATGCCAAATCCTTTCAGGCTTGAAACATTGAAATGTTCAAGGAGCTGTTCTCTACCGAAGTCCCTGTCAAAAAACCAATCATCCAGACCAAACAAATAGGTGTTTTCTCCCACCAGTTCTTCGATCTTGCTTTTTTGTTTTTTCGAAAAAATGATTTCAGATGGGGCAAAGCTTTGAAGGAGTTTTTCCAATTGGGCAAGAGTGCCCTGGTTCACAAGAAACTCTCCTGTAGACACATCGACAAAGGACACAGACCAGGTGTCGTTCACAACATGGATTGATGCCAGGAAATTATTTTCCCGACCGTCGAGCAAGCTTTCACTTATGGTAACGCCGGGTGAAACGACATCTGTCACACCGCGTTTAACGATCTTTTTTTCCTTGCTTGGCTTTTCTAACTGTTCGCAAATCGCAACCCTGTAGCCCGCCTTGACCAGTTTGGGCAGGTAAAGATCAAGAGAATGGTGCGGGAATCCGGAAAGTTCAATGTCGGAGCCTCCATTATTTCTGCTTGTCAGAACAATCCCCAGGATTTGAGATGTTTTTATCGCGTCGGAACCAAATGTTTCATAAAAATCTCCAACCCTGAAGAGGAGAATAGATTCAGGATATTTTTGCTTTGCCTCAAAATACTGCTGCATCAGTGGGGTCAGCTTCGTATTCTTCTGTTTGGCCTCCTTATGTTTGCTTACCGGGTTGATCGCGTTTGAGTTTGATTCATTGACTACCGAAAGTACTCTATTTTCTCGAATTAAGATAATACTTAATATACTTGAAAATTACATAAAATGGGTTAACTTTGCGCCGTTAAAACCCCGGTGACCGTTATCGGTTTATCCGGGAATGTCGTTAACATATAAATTTTAACACATGCCAGTAAAAATAAGACTCGCTCGCCGAGGAAGAAAAAAGAAGCCTTTCTACCACATCGTTATTGCTGATGTCAGAGCGCCAAGAGATGGCCGCTTTATAGAAAAGATCGGAACCTACAATCCTATGACTGTACCAGCCACAATCGAATTGGATCGGGACAGGGCCTTTGAATGGCTTGAAAAGGGCGCACAACCCACACATACGGTGCGAGCCATTTTAAAATTCAAAGGTGTTTATTACAAAAGGCATCTCATGCGCGGTGTCAAGAAAGGGGCATTGACTGAAGAAAAAGCGCAATCAATGCTTCAGAGTTGGATTGATCAGAAAGAAGAAAAGATTGCAGCGCGCTTTGAGCAGACTAGGAAGGAGAAAGAAGAATTCTGGAAAATGGTTTCAGGAGAAATTAAGCCCAAGAAGGCTGTAGCTTCAGCGGAGGCTGCCGAGCCATTCAGAGAATCTGGTGATGATCAGGAAAAAGCATCCCCGGAGGCCCAGGTTGCAGAAGAAGCCCCAACAGTCGCCCCGGCCACAGCAGAGGCAGCAACTGAGGAAAAGGCAACCCCTCCTGTCGAGCAGGTGGCAGAAGTGGCTGAAGAAAAGCCGGCAGCACCTGTTTCAAGTGGTGAAGAGGCCGCGGACGCAAGTGGCGATGCATCAGGAGAGGAAGAATAACACCTTTTAACAGGTGTCAATAATAAGATTGTTCAATAAACCTAGTAAGTCCAGATTGCTTACTAGGTTTTTGTTTATTTTCAAAATATATGCTCATGGAAAATTTGGATCCCAAGTATTCGACAATTCTCGATAATATAAAAAATACAATTCAGCTTTCACCAGAGCTGAACAAGTATCTTGAAGAAGAAGAGGACGAGGATTACAAGATCCTTGTTCAAAACTATGAGGGCCAGATACACGACCTTTACGAACGCGTGGCAAACGAGAATCCACTTCAATTGGTTGCCCTCGAAAATTATTTACTCGATGAAGGATTTGAAGGATTATACCTGCCCAAAGTTTTGGGCTATTCAGTATTGAGAGGCCGGGTCAATCCAAAATACAAGTACTACAGGCCCCAAAACCACTTCAGGGATGTTCTCAATTTCATTATTAACTCTTCCAATTTTGAACAAATCAAACAGCGGGTCGGTCAATCCGTCCAGATTGGATTTGCCTTGAGCAGTGATATCTGGATCACGAATATAATCGAGAATGTAGAAAACAAGAGAGTTAAAACATTTTTACTCAGCCAGAAACTCCTGAAATACAGGGATGAAAATATCCGGCGCACCGGCCTTGTAAAATACCGGAAACAGTTTCAAAGCCTGAATTTTCAAACTGCCGAATTCCCTGTTTCAGTCCAGGATCTGAAACTTGAAGCTGGAAGTCTCAAGGATTTCCTCTTTTACAGAGCAAACGGGAATTTCGATAACACTTCCCTCATCCCTTATATTCGAGCATTTCTCTCAAATGATGCTTTCTACGGCGAAAAGAGCTTTCTGGAAGTCACTGTCCTTATTGCTCTCTATTTTCCACTCTCTGGTGAGGACAAGGATATCCTGACCCGATCCCTGGATACTTACAGGAATAGCCAGGAAAATGCCACCGAGCACTTTTTTACGTTTCTCAACAAACTGTGGGACCATATCGGCACCATTCCTCCTCAAAATGAATTGATGCTTTCATCTGTTCTATCCAGAAATATCAGTGACGGTATTTCAGACTACTATAACGTTATTGATCTGGTGCACACAAAAGGGTATGTCCATGAAGATGCCATCAATGCTGTACGTGACTACTATTACAAGCATGAAGGTCTTTCCCTGGAAAACGAGAATATACGTAAAACGATCCTGGGGAATTTGACCATATTTCTGTCAAACCTGACAGAGGCGGAATACACAGAGTATTTTGAGATCAATAAGGTCTTTACCGTCTATATGGATATTTTCAGCAATCAAAAATTTAACCAAAGCCTCAAGACCTTGAGTATGTCCTATATCAAAAAACTCCTCAAGGTATTCAAGGACAAGAGAAGCAAGGAATACCAGGACATCAAGAAGTTTGTGACGGCCACTTTCCAGGATTTTGGTTTTATGAATTCCAAGCAGGTTGCAGAAATTTTCAAAACACGTCGAAAACCACGAAAGGCTTAGTCGATTTTTTTATACGACCTGTATAGCAAAATGGAAGAGTTGCCTGCCGTGATGGTATCTTTGAATCCATAGTTGTTTATGATCACTGATTTTCTTTCTGCAATGAGATCTTATGGTTCGGCAATACCGGATATCAGAAGGTATGGACTTGTCAAATATCTCATTATTTCCGGCTTGATCAGCCTTGCCATTGGCTTGATCATCTTTTTCCTTATTCTTGGATTCCATGATGATATCAGTGAGATTATCCTGGGTTGGATTCCTTTTTTGGAAGATTCCAAAACTTTTGAGAGCATGATCGATATCCTCGTCATTGTCATACTTGTCCTTATAGCACTGATCTCATACAGGTATCTTTACATTATTTTCTGTGCGCCTGTTCTCAGCCTGATGTCCGAGGAGCTTGAGATAAAAAAATATTCAGGAGAAATTCCACGCCTGGGCTTGCTTGAAAATATTTCTCTCATTTTCAGGGGATTGCGTATAGCTATCCGGCTTATTTTTAAAGAACTCCTCTATTCCATCCTGATACTCCTGGCTGGTTTTATTCCTGCGGTTGGTTTGATAAGCTCCCCGCTTTTATTGCTTGTCCAATCCTATTACGCAGGCTTTGGCAATATGGACTTTTGCCTGGAAAGGCGGTTTTCTGTTGGTGAAAGTGTCCAGTTTGTCAAACGACACAGGGGCCTTGCCGTTGGGAATGGTCTTGTTTTTATATTCCTTCTGTCCATACCTGTTTTGGGATTCCTCATTGCCCCGGCGTTGTCGACAGTGGCTTCAACCAACGATATTCTCAAAAAACTCGACGCTAAAGAATAACTATTTTTAGCAGCTGTTCCGGTTTATTGCTGCATTTGATAACGGCAAAATAAAATCCAGCATTCAATCTGGAAACATCAATGTCATATTTATGTTCCCGAGCCATGACCTGGTCGAAGACCTGGTGGCCTGATACAGAATACAGTTTGAAATATATCATCGGACAATCTGCCTGAATCGTGATGAGATCATCAGCAGGGTTGGGGGAAATGGCAACGTGACTCCAAGGCAGGTCATCTGTCGAAGTGGATACACCCACAGTCAAAACTGTATCTATGACGCAGAGGTGCCTGTCGGTGACTGTCAGACTATAGGCACCAGGACTCAAACCCGAGATCTCATCTGCGCTTGTTGATTCAAACGGGGGGCCCCATTCATAGGCAAACGGAGGGGATCCTCCACTGACCTCAATGGATATCCGGCCATTGGATTGTCCGGGCGAACTGTCGATAATGACGGCCATAACAATTAATAAATCGGGACTGGATATTTCTATTGGGGAGAGCAGTTCCACACACAAATTTTGATCAGTCAATTGCCCCAGGTAGAGGCCATTCGGAAGGCCGGTCAAGTCATAGCCAGTGACACCATGACCCCAGTTGACATAAATCGGAGGGGTTCCCCCGAGGGGTGACACCCTGATCAATCCGGTGCTGTCACCGAAGCATAAATTGTCTTTCTTTTCAATGACATTGTACGTGATCTTGTCCGGCTGATCAATGTGAATTGAATCAGAGATTCCAATACATCCTTCATTATCAGTCACTGTGACATTGTATGAACCAGCAATCAAACCGGATACTGAATCTGTAAAGTTCATGTTAATGGATTTGGATCCATTGCTCCAGTTGAAATCCAATGGTAATTTCCCATTGAACACAGTAGCCATGACCGATGCTGTTGAATCTCCAAAACATTTGATTGGATCTAACGGTGACAATGCCAACTGGATGGGCACATTAAGATCGCGGATCGTAATATTCTGACCCAATGACTTACAACCAAACTGATCCACGACCGTGACCCGGTACTTGCCGATACCCAGACCAGACAGCATATTCGTATCCGGCAAGCTGGCGTCATTCCAAACATAGGAATAGGGTGGAATCCCTCCTGCAACGTTCAGTTTAATAAAGCCTGTAATACTCCCAGGGCAGCTGACATTCAAAATGCTGTCCACTTCAATGACAATTTCATCCGGCTGTTCTATTCGAATATCTTTGACTTCGGCACGACAGGCATTGAAATCCGTAACAGTCACGTTATATGTCCCCGCATTCCTGTTGATCAGGTCGTCACTTCGCGTTCCATCAGACCAAAAAAATGCATAAGGTGGCTGGCCCCCTCTGACCGATATCTGAATCTTCCCATCAAAGCCGTCATGACAGGTGGCGTGATCTATTCCATCAATAAGGATTTCAAGTTTTTGAGGGGTAGTGACTTCAATGTCTTCCACAAGACCGTTACATCCATCCAGATCAGTGACAGTTACACTGTAAGTGCCGGTTGGAAGATCCCTGATAAAACTCGCTGTGTCCCCTGAACTCCATAGAAAGCTGTAGGGAGGCTGGCCGCCAGTGACTCCGAGAATAATAACTCCTGTACTATCTCCAAAGCATTCGACATGATTGATTTGGGAGGGGCCGGATGTAATCCTGACTGCACCTTTCAATTCAAAACTCTCAGAAATGAGCAGGCAATTTTCGCTGTCTGTAATCGTCACTTTGTAGGTCCCATCCGGAAGACCTGAGACGACAGGACCTGTAGCACCATTACTCCAATGGAATGCGTAGGGCGGAGTGCCTCCTGAAACAAGAAGGTTGATCCTCCCGTCGTTTTGGCCCTGGCAAAACGGTGGAGTTTGTTCAATCACCGAATACAAGAGAATCGATTCAAAAGAAAGTTCAAGAGGTGGAGACGCCAAAAGACATCCATCGGCATCAGTCACCGAACAGTAATAGATGTCTTCTTCAAGTCCTGTGACCGTATCAGATGTTGCGCCGTTGCTCCACACTAAAGAGTAAGGTGGAGTCCCTCCTTCGATAAAAACGCGGATCATCCCGTCTGATCGTCCCTTGCACGTCGTATTGGTTATGGTAATATCAGAGAACTGAAGGGGATTATTGGAAGGAGAATCCAGGCCATTGCAATTCTCGTCCACAAGATTGCACGGAATCTCAATAGCCAGGGGATTTATAAGGCTGTCATTGTCATTGCAATCCCCATTGGTAAACACATACCCTTCGGGAAGTATTTGAGAACACTGTGTGCGGAAAGATGTATTTGAGCCAAAACCATCGTTATCACCATCCATGTATACTGTAATGAGGGACCCCTGGCTTCCATCCATGATCTTTATATGATCAAGTGCAATATCACCATAGGCACCATCTTCGACCTTGGCCACGAAACGCAATCTCCCGAGTGAAATGTCGTTGTCAAATTCCAATTCCTCAAAATGCCATTGATCGCCCTGGTCACCTGATTGGGTCCAGAGCTCTGTCCACGTCTCACCGTCATCAGGAGTGAATTCCAGGGCCAACATACCGGAGTCTGCCCCATAGAGATGGTAGTAAAATGACAAATGGCAATTCTCTGAGAGGTGATTGAATTGTAAACAGCTGCTTTCGAGTATTGTAGTGAATGCCTGGCCACAGATCTCAGGTTGGCTTTCCACATAAATATACTTTCCAGTTTTACTTTGATCCCCTTGTGGGCCAGTAAATGGAGTCGGAGTCTCTCCGCTGTTGATCAACCAGTCAGAGTCATCACCACCAGTGTTTTGCCATTGGCCATTAATCACGCACGGGGTGTGACAATTTTGCAAGCATGCTGCAAGGCCATCAAAACTTTGAAGCAATTGACTTTCTCCACAAGCTGTTTTGAACACCCGGGAACAGCTCATTGCAGATGATACCATACTGCCGCATTCAGAATGGTAGGCCAATTCATATTCGGTTGAAGGGTCCAACCCTGTAAGTGTGAATTGTCCAAGGGAACAATCGACATACTCTATGGTCACATCAGAAGGTATAGAAAGATCAGGGGCGATCGTCAGTCGTATTTCAGTGCAACTTTCACCAGGAGTCCAGAACAAGTCAATGCTTTGTGATTCAATATTTTCTATGGCAAAAACCTCCGGCAGGATGCATATTTGATCTGAAAAAAGGATTTCGATGTGTTGAAGATAACCAATGTCTCCGCTGGCCCTGTCGCAAATCCGAATTTTCCATATGCCATTGACAGTACTATTATTGTACAACAAGGAGAAGGGGATCTCAGGTTTGAACTCGCCCCGAAGCAATTGGGCTTCTTCCATTAACGCACAGGCTTCGTCGCGTAAGACAAGTGGAGAAGAACACAGACTGTCAAGAGGATCACCATAATGGTCAATACTCTGACCATTGTAAGCGCTCAGGGTCACGGCTTCTCCTCCAGGGGAAATCAGTTCAATGAAAAGATCCGGAGGCCAGGGATGAAAAATGTTCATGGTCAGCCTCTCCACAACAATATCCTCTCCAAGCAGAAGGTTGTCAAATCCGGCAACCTCGATCTGAAATTCATTTCCTCCAGGACAATTGTTATCGGCAATGCCCAGTTCTAGATTGCACCCCAACCCATTAATAATATTCGTGTTGAAAAAGTAAGGGCCATTCCAGGCACTTGCTGTTGCCCCACACCTTGCTCGAAGGTACAATTCGTAGGTTGTGCCCTGTATCAGATCGGTCAACAAGTAAAGATTCGTGTCAATATCTGTAACCTGAGGTGAAAAGGATCTGGTGAAACCTATTGAACCATATTCAATCTCAAAGGTGGTGCCAGGCGGATTAAAATCGATCCATCGAATTTTGATTTCATGAGCAGTGGGAGATTCAAAAGTTGATATAATAGGCAAACTGCAGTCCTGGCTGAAAACTGGTAAGGGCACACACACGAGGAGGTAGAGCATGCACATCGCAATCGCATTTTGAAATCCAAAGACCATATATTATTTAACGACAATATTGACCATTCGTTTTGGAACAACAATAACCTTGACGACATTTTTACCTTCAAGCCACTTGCCAATTTCAGGGATTTGGGTTGCATCTGCCATGATGTCCTCTTTACCCATCCCGCTGCTGTATGCTTTCACATGCCGTTTTTTCCCGTTGATACAAATGGGGTAATCAAAGCTGTCTTCCACAAGGTAGGATGGATCAAGCTCGGGATATTGAGCAAGGTGCACTGACGATTCATTCCCCAATCTCTGCCATAGTTCTTCACATATGAAAGGAGCAAATGGTGATAAAAGTCGTACCAGTGGTTCGAGAATTGCTCTCTTATGACAGTCGATCTTACGCAGATCATTCACGCATATCATAAAGGCGCTTACTGCTGTATTGAAGGAAAATGCCTCTATGTCCTTCTCCACTTTCTGGATCGTGCGATGGAGGATCTTGAATTCCTGGGTGGTCGGGGTGGCGTCCGAGATCTCTAAGTTTTCTCCGGTAAAAAACAAACCCCAGAATTTACGAATGAATTTGGATACACCTTCGATGCCTTGGGTATCCCAGGGTTTTGATTGTTCTAACGGTCCGAGAAACATTTCATAGGCCCTGAATGTGTCAGCACCGTAGTCTTTAACCACGTCATCGGGATTGACAACATTATAATACCTTTTCGACATTTTGCCGACTTCAGACAAGGTTAAAAGATGGCTGTCACTGGCTGTTGATTTTGGTGAAAACATGCCTTTGTGAAAAACGCCTTTTGTGCATTCAAAAATGGCATTCTTGAATTCGGGTCTCCATTTTATGAACTTCCTGAGGCTATTCAAGTCCATGAAGGAATCACTGTTTCCATAGTCGTTGACAAAATCTATATGAACCGGGATGCGCACATAATCTTCAATACCCCTATCACTTGCAAGACCTGAACACAGAAATTTGTGATGGCCGTCAACTTTTTCCTTGAGCAGGATCATGTACTCGATTACGCCCTGGATCATTCCCTGGTTGATCAGTTTCTTAAATGGTTCTTCAGTTGTGACATAGCCCAGGTCGTAAAGGAACTTATGCCAGAAACGCGCGTAAAGCAAATGGGCCACAGCGTGTTCAGAACCTCCAACGTACAAATCGACATTTTGCCAATAGGAGATGGCTTCCGGGCTGGCAAAGGCTTTATCATTATGGGGGTCCATATACCGTAGGTAGTACCACGAGGATCCCGCTACAGCTGGCATGACATCAGTTACACGGGTGTAGCCATCACCTGCATTCACCCAGGACTCAAGCCTGGACAACGGGGATTTGCCTCCTACACCGGGCTTGAAATCTTTGGTTTTTGGCAGCTCAAGCGGCAGTTGCTCAAGTGGAAGAGCTTCCGGAACTCCATCCTTATCAAACAGAATTGGAAAGGGCTCTCCCCAATAACGCTGACGACTGAAATTGGCATCTCTCAGTTTGTAATTGACCTTTGCTTCACCCAATCCCCGTTTTTCAATCTCCTCGCAAGCCCGTGATATGGCTTCGGGAACCTCCAGTCCATTCAAAAAATCAGAATTGATCACTTTCCCGACCTTATCGGCCAGGGTAGCGCCAGGGTATTCTGATTTGTCAATGACAGGAATTACGGGAATGTTGAATTTTGTGGCAAATGCAAGGTCACGGTCGTCATCACTGGGGACGGCCATAATAGCCCCTGTGCCATAATCCTTGAGTACGTATTCACCGATCCAAATGGGGACCCTGTCACCTGTGAAAGGATGAAGGGCATAGGCCCCGATAAATTCTCCAGTGACTGATTTATCTGCCATGCGTTCAATCTCTGACCTTGAACTGACGTAGGCAAGGTATTCGTCTACCCCTGGCCTCCTGTCAGCAGTGGTCAGTTTTTCAACAAGGTCGTGTTCAGGAGCCAGGACCATATAAGTGGCCCCAAAAATCGTATCAGGTCTCGTTGTAAAAACCTCAATTCTCTCGTCATAGCCCTCTATGGGAAACCTGATCAAGGCCCCCTCAGATCGTCCGATCCAGTTGGCCTGCATCGTTTTCAGGGCATCACTCCATTCAATATTCCGAATACCCAGAAGTAACCTGTCTGCGTAGGCTGTTATTCGAAGATACCATTGTGTCATGGCCTTTCGTTCCACCGGATGACCCCCTCTTTCTGAGACACCATCCTTAATCTGGTCATTGGCCAGCACAGTCCCAAGTCCTTCACACCAGTTCACATAGCCTATCTTTCGGTATGCAATCCTGTAATCCGCAAGGATTTCACTTTGCTTGCTCCGGCTGAAGTTTTTCCACTCATCTGCAGAAAAAATGCCTTCGTAGGAATGAAAAGCTTTTTTATTGATGTCTCCATTGCCAGAAGTTTCAAAAATTTGGAGAAGCTCAGTAATAGGCCTGGCTTTTTCCTCGGACTTGTGGTAATAGTGGGTAAACAGCAACGTGAATATCCACTGGGTCCACTTATAGTAATTAGGATCACAGGTGGCAAAACTCCGGGACCAGTCGAATGAAAATCCCAATTTCTTAAGCTGCACCCTGTACATCTTCATGTTGTCCTGGGTAGATCGTGCCGGGTGGATTCCTGTTTGGATAGCATATTCTTCAGCAGGCAACCCAAATGCATCGAATCCCATGGG